>NZ_JAAGPO010000007.1:0-163382 GCF_017104825.1 Burkholderia sp. Ac-20345
TGGGGCCGCCCGCCTTCAGGAAGCCGCGCCGCGCGGGGCGTGGTGGCTGGTTGGAATCGTCTGCCATGATTGGCTCCATTACTTCGCGAGCAACAGCGTGTTGACGTCGTCCGCGACGTAGTAGAAGCCGTCGCCTTCAGGCGTCATTGCGATGCCGAACAGGTTGCCGTTGCCGGGGGGCGACTGCGCCTTGTCGGTATTGATCCAGCGCGCGTAGATCTGCTTGCCGGCGACCGGATCGATCTCGACGACCTGGCCGTTCTGCCCGTTGGTCGTGAGCAGGTGGCCGTTCGGAGCGGTTGCGAGCGCGAGCGGGCGGCGCAGGAAGCCGTCGGCGGTGATCTGGCGGCCGACGCCTGCGCTGGTCTCGCGCGTGAGCGGGTCGTCGATTTCGACGATGCGGTTGCCGATCGCGTCCGACACGTACAGCTTCTTCTGGTCGCCGGACAGCGCGAGGCCGGTCGGGCCGACCAGGAACACGCCCTTGTCGGCTTGCGCGCCGAGGCCGCTCGCGACGACCGTTTCCTGCTTGATCACGGGCGGCTTGCCCGCCGGCACGTCGAGGTCGAGACGCAGCACGGTCGCCTGCTTGTAGACGGGCGGATTGCCGTCCGCGCCGCCGACCCCGAAGCCGGCCATGCTGACGAACAGCGTCGCGCTGTCGCCGCGGTCGACCACAGCCATGTTGCCCCACGGGTCGTTGATGTTCGGGGTCGACCACGTCGATGCGATCTTGCCCTGCGGATCGAGCACGATCAGGCAGCCGGCGCCCTTGGTGTTGGTCGTGCCGTCGTTGCTCGGCGTGCTGCCGACGATCACCCAGCCGGATTTCAGCATCGTCATCGCCGTCGACAGGCCGACGCCGCCCGGGCACGCCTTCAGGTCGCGCGGGATCGATGCGAACAGGCTCAACTGCTTCGTCGACGGGCGGTAGTTGACGATCGTGCTGCCGGTACCTTGCAGGTTCGCCGAGTTGTTGAAGTTGTCGACGAGCACGTCGCCCGCCTGGATCGTGCCGGCCGACACCGGCGCGACCGCGATCGCGTACGGGTTCTGGTCGCCGTTGTCCGGCACCGTGTTGACGAGCGTGGCGTGGCGATGCAGCGTTTCGAGGAAACCTTGCGGCTCGGCGAGTGCGCCGGCGGCGGCCGTCAGTGCGGCGGCGGCCAGTGCGCCCGTCGCGAGGCGGCGAAGCGGGGCGGATTGAATCATGTGAGTCTCCAGGGAGGCGCGCCGTCCGGGCGGCGCGCGAAAATAGGCAGCGTGGGCGCGTCGCTCAGAACGTGATCGTCGTACGCGCGCCGACTACGAACGTGTTGCGCAGCGGCTGGGTCGCGTCGCTCGGGTTCTGGCCGGCGCCGGCATTGAACGTGTACTGCGCGTCGGCCTGGACGATCCACCACGGGTTGACCTGGTACTGGTAGGTCGCTTCGAGTGTCGTCTCGCGGGTGCGCACGCCGTACGGGCCGGTCGCGAACGTCCGCGCGGTCTGGTCGAGGTCGGTCACGTGGTTGCCGACCTGGATGTACGTGACGCCGAGGCCGACGCTGTCGTTGTCGCGGCCTTCGAACGGCGCCTTCAGCACGATCCCCGCGTTGGCCGAGAAGCTCACCAGGTTGCGGTCGCCCGGCGCGCCCATCACGCGTGCGAACACGCCGAGGCTTCGCGGGCCGGTCGGGTCGGGGCGCCAGATCATCTGGTCGGCCACCGCGTAGAAGCTGTAGTTGCCGTGACGCTGCTGCGCGTCGCCGCTCGACGCGGGATCCGAGAGCGACAGCCCGTCGGTGCCGACGTTCTGGTCCGCGAAGCGGCCGTTGTGATACCAGACACCGATCTTGTAGGTGCCCGGCAGCCCGTTCGAGCGGCCGGTGTCCATTTCGCCGTCGGACGGCTGGTTCAGCGCGTACTGCAGCTCGCCGATATAGAGCGCGCCGTTGTGCAGGTTGAAGTTGGTGCCGCGGAGGTTGTTCGGGTTGTTGCCGAGCGGATCGCCGTCGAACACGCCTGCGAGCGCGGTGAGCTTCGGCGTGATCTGTGCGCGCACGCGCACGCCGAGGCCCGCGAGCGGATAGGCGGGTCCGCCGTTCGGCAGGTCGTACGACGGCAGCGCGGGCCAGCCGAACATCGTGTTGATGAACGTGTTCGCATACGTGCTGACCATGAATTCCTGGTCCAGGCTCTGCTGGCCGATCTTCACGTCGACGCGCTTGTCGAGGAACGACTGCTGGTACCACAGCTCCCACAGGCGCGTCGTGCCTTGCGCCTCGATGCCGCTCGCGGTGTTGAGCGTGCCGAGGTTCCGCGCGCTCAGGTTGGTGCCGTGGATCTGCAGCGCGCTGACGTTGAACGTGCCGCCGGGCAGGCCGATCGCCTTCTGCGTGTCGACCGTCAAGGTGGCCGTCGTCAATCCGTCGTACGCGCCGCCGCGGTTCAGGCCGCCGCGCAGGTTCGCGAGGTATTCGCTGGTTTCGGTGATCTGCAGCGTCGCGCCGTACTTGCCGAGCCACGGGCGGATGCCGCCCATGTCGCCGAGCAGGCTCTGGCGCGTCCAGATGCCGGTCCACATGTTGGTCGGCTTCGCCTGGATCGCCAGATCGGCCTCGGGCGCTTCGGGCTGTGCGTCGACCGACACTTCGGCGAAAGCCGCGCCGCTCGCGAACGATGCGCACGCGAGGATGGCCGCGCACGCGGCGGGGCGCATCCGGGCCCGGATGTTGTCTCCCTGGAACGACGCAAACTTCATATCAAATCCCTGGTTTTATTTAGTCTGGAGTCCTGCTTTTAAGGCGCTGTCCGCAGGGGCGGCGCCGATCGGCCAGGGCACGAAGATGACTGCAATCCGGCGCATCGTAGGAGTGTCAAATGGGAAAGTCAATGTAAACGAGAATGATTCGCATCTGAATTACTGAATGTAATCCGGCGGCTTACGGATAGGGCGCGATGCGTGTTTAGCGGAGAGGTAAACCGTAAATATCGGTTAATGAAAATGAATGATTTGATGGGGTTCGATGGATCCGTGGGGCAGGGACTCGAGCGCATGCGAACCCGGGCTCGAATGTCGAGCCCGCCACGCGTCCGGCGACCGATCGGTGGAAATTCTCTCGGGTCGGAAACAGGACACCATCAACGGCGGATCCTGGTTTAGGATGGTCGGCTACCCGCTCTCGGTTAGCGCCACCGGTTCGATCGCGCCGCAGCAACGCGCGCCCGGGGCCTGTTTACATTCGATGATCTGTGCAGCATGAAGCCCCTGGATCTGACACGTTTCGATCTCAACCTCCTGGTTGTACTGGAGGCCCTCTGGGCCGAACGGCACGTCGGCAGAGCCGCTGCAAAATTGCATTTGTCCCAGTCCGCAACCAGCCACGCTTTATCGAGGCTGCGTACGGCTTTCGATGATCAGCTTTTCATTCGCAACCCCCGCGGGATCGAGCCGACGCCGCTGGCCGTCGAGTTGATGCCGCAAGTGGCGGCGGTGCTCGAGTCGGTGAGGCTCGTCGTCAGTCCGCGTGGCGCGTTCGATCCCGGTCGTTTTCAAGGGATGCTCTCGGTGGCAGCCACCGATCACGCCGTATTGACGATCATCAGCCCTGTTCTTGCCAGGATCCAGGCTGCTGCGCCGAGCGCGGTGCTGAAGCTCCGGCCGGCCGATTCCGAATCCGCCCTGCGCATGCTGGACAGCGGCGAACTCGACATCGTGTTGGGGGCCGGCTCTTTCTTTCAGGTTCCGCAGCGCTTCGAGTGCCAGATCGTCCATAAGGAGCGCTTCGTCGGCATTGCGCGCAAGGGGCACCCGGCGCTGGTCAAGCGAGGTAACAAGCTGCACATGGACCTGGACGACTTCGTTCGGCTGCCCCACATCCTGGTTTCGCCGCGCGGCGATGCACGGGGTGCCGTCGACGATGCGCTGGAGTCCCTCGGTCGTACCCGCAAGGTGAGCGCCACGTGCCCGAGCTTTCTGGCGGTTCCGTTCATGGTTGGCGCGTCGGAATCGATTGCCGTCGTCGCCGAGCGGGTCGCACTGCGGTTGCAGGACACCGCTCAAATCAGCCTTTTCGAGCTCCCGCTGGCGTTACCGACTTGGGAGGTGCTCGTGATTCGGGCCCGAGGGCGCGCCAATGAACCCGTCGTTCAGTGGATTACCAGCATGATGATTGCGGGCTGAGCATCGGCAGGGGCTCGCTGTCGTTGGTGCGGCCATGAGGCCATGAATCTCGTGCATCGACATCGTGTGCAAATGCCATTGGATCGAACGCCGCGGTCCTCCTAGAGTGGGGTCATCGTTTATTCAACCCGCCAGGAGTACCCCAATGAAAGAGCCCACCTTGGTCATGATTCCCTGCTTTTCAGGCGCCCCGTGGCATCTTGACGAGATGACCGCCTTGCAGAACCGCGCCATGCGCACCCTTCGTTTGCCGAACGACGTGAGCGAGCTGGAAACGTTGGCCGACTTCATCACCGACCAGACGAAGGACCTCGAGAGCTATGTGCTGGTTGGCGACTCATATGGCGCCGTCTCCTCGATCGCGGTTGCAACGCGGCGGCCGAAGGGCCTCAAGGGTCTCGTGCTTTCCGGTGGTTTTGCCAGGAGCCCGATCACGTCGCCCTTGCTCAAGACGCTGGCCGCGCTCGCCCCGTTTTTCCCCGGGCCCTTTTACCGACAGACGACCCTCCGCGTACACGCAGCGCAGTTGGCTTCGTCGTTTGACAGGGATGGGGAGATTTCATGGTCGACCGGAAAGACCCGCGCGCTCTTCGTCAAGGAGACGCCGCACAAAGCCTACGTCAACCGCATGCGGTCGATCGAAAAGGCGGACTATACGGCCCAGCTTAAAAATATCGACGTCCCCACGCTCATTCTGACGCCCGCGGATGACAAGCTGATCGGCAAGGAAGCCGCGGGGATCCTCCTGGATGGCATCAAGCACGCACAGGAAGTCGTCATGCCGCGCACGGGCCACATGTTCAGGTTTTCGCATCCTGGCGCCTACTCGCTCGAGATCAGAAAATTCATGGAGCGGGTGTCGCTATAAGGGCCCTCGCTACGACGGCCATTTTCCACGTGCTTTCGTTCGCATATCGAAATATAAACCGAACCCGGAATAAAAGCGCCGAGTAGCAAATTCGAATTTACCCGTGCCGGGTACACGTCTCGACTGCCAGTCCGATGCCCGGGTTCGTCGATGAGGAAGCGGGATTGGCTTGATGGCCCGTCCCGACAATGGCGAACACGGGTTGATCTTGATCGCGGCGCGCGCGTGTTCGGACAGGATAAGGCGGAAAGCCATGCGTATCGGGCGCGCTGGACATCAATAGCGACTGACGCTGAGTGAATCGGCAGGCAAACGGGCATAGGTGTGCCTCATGGCGACGATTGACCGGATGTCCGCCGATTCGAAACGCAGGCGACGTACCGAGTGGTGACGCAATGAACATCTTGTTGATTGAAGACGATCCGATTCAAGCATCGGTTTTCGAAAGAGCATTACGAGACCTGGATCAGGAGATATGCCGTGTGCGTGATGGTCGGCATGCCGTACGGTTTCTCCGGACCCGGAGTGTGGAACTGGTCGTGCTCGACAGGCATTTACCTGCGATGAGCGGTATCGAGGTGTTGCACTGGATCCGCGCGAATCTCGGCAACGAACCCAGCGTGCTGTTTCTGACTGCCCGGGTTCTCGAGACGGACGTCGTTGCCGCGCTCGAGGCGGGGGCCGATGCGTACATTGCCAAGCCGTTTCGGGAAGTCGAACTTGCTGCGCGCGTCATGGCGCTGTTGCGTCGACGCGGTCACGGACGGCGCCATACGACCTCGACGCGGATTGGCGCTTACGTGCTTGACCCGGCGGCACAAAGCATTTCGCGTCACGGCGAGACGATCGAATTGACCGCAAAGGAGTTCACACTGGCGCGGTGCTTGTTCGAGAATCCTGGCAGCTTGATGTCCCGGGACATTCTGGAGTCGCTGGCGTGGGGGAGGACTCACGGCGGGACATCGAGGAGCCTCGATACCCATATCTATCGACTTCGGCAAAAGTTGATGCTGCGTCCGGAAAATGGTCTTCGTCTGAGTGCCGTGTACACGCACGGCTATCGGCTCGATGAAATTGACGGAATGTCTTTGGCGGCCGATTCGGCAGGTTCAATGAAGAACAACAGAGGCGAAATTGCGGAGGACGCGCATCCTGTTTCGAGGCCGGGTATGTTGCATGCCGCATGATCCGGAGCGCGCAGCGTTGTCGAACAGTAAGCGCCGTCTGCCGTTCGCTCAAACGACACTTGGCGGCCGATCGTAAAGCGCGCGGCAGCGCTTCTCCTGGTCCCGCCACGCCGGCAGAACGAACCAGTACGTCGAAGGTGTGCCCGGACGGACCGAAAGCGCCGACGCTCTTTGCTTTAGTGCGGCGACGTCAAGATGCGCAGCCGCCGATCGGCGCATGAACTGCGGGCGTTGATTTCCCGCATGTACACAACGATTCACAGGGGCGGCACGGCCAGCCCGCCCCGCGTGCTTAGTGGCGGTTCATCGTGTGGTGGTGATGGCGATGGTGATGATGCACATCTGCCGCGCTCGCTACGCCAGCAAATGCAAAGGCGATAGCGGCAACGACGGTCATTTTCAGCAGCTTCATGGCAAAGGTCTCCGGCAAGTTGATCGATCAGACACGACGCTGTGTCTGATCGATCAACGATCCGCCGTTCGCTCTCGTTGACGCAAAATTCCCGCTTGATATTTGTTGTCAATGTACGCGCCTGCGGCCCGCTCGACGTACGCTCTCGCGGTTGTTCGATCGCACGGTGCCGACGAATGATCGACCCGGAAAATGATCAATATTACTAATTGTGACAATCGTTCAAATCTCGCCGTGTGCGGGCGGGTACCATCGTCACTGCTCTGTTGCTGGGGCACTTCCCCTCGGATTTGACGCCAAGCTCGCGCTTGGCTTTTTTCGAGCCGGTGAGTGATGCCACCGCAGATGCGATTGAGGTTTGTCGAAGGAACGGGTTTGTCGTCGCGACGCGCGAGCGTACAACGCGCGCACGTCACGTCATGCTGACGGTAGTTTCGTCGCAATCGGCGGCACCCGGGGCGATGCACCGGGGACCAACGCGCGAAGTGTCGCTGGCGATTGGGCGAACAAATTGCCTCGAGGCTGCCCGGTGCGATTCGAGAGTCCGTGATCTGATTCGCCAGTGCGAATCGATCGAAACATTTGGTCTGACGATGCAGTGACGACGCAATGAATAAAGCGATGCTCAGCCTGTGCGGTCTGGTGATCGGTGGACTTGTCGTGACACTGGTGATCGTCCTCGAAACGGTACCGACACCGCAGGCAAAAATCATGCAGGCTGCGGCAAAACAGGTGAAGGTGAAGTGACGATGCGTGTTTTGTTGACACTGTGGGGGAGCGCAATCGCACTGGCCGTCTGCGTGGCCTGGCTTGCCGATCGCCCCAGGCACGGTGAGCCCGCGCCGCTTGCGTCCCGACTGATTCAGGGCTCGACGAAGGTGATCACCAGGCCGCCGCGCGAGCAGGCCCGGTAACGACTGCCTGTACCGTCTCCCGCGCCGGTCGCGATCGTACCGATGCCGGAAACGCTGCTCTGATGTGAGGTTGAAAAATGCAACATTCCCTGTATCGAATTCTGAGCGTCACGGCGCTCGCCTGGAAATTGGCGGTACCAGCAGAGACGGAAGCCGTGGTCAATGGCGCATCGATCACTGATGTCGGCTGCCGTATCGTGCAAACAGCGCATGGCTTGCGCGGCGGTCAGCGTGACGCCATTGCCTGACCGCAAGCGCCCTTGCTCACCGGGCGGCCGAATCGCCGGTGGCGGCGCCAGGATCACGGAGGGCCGTCGCCGGCCCGGGTTGCCGGCAGCCGCTATTCGACATCGTGCGAGTGGTTGGCGTCGAGCAACTCCAGTCGATAGCCGTGATTGTAGACAGCGCGAAGTCGAACACCATTTTCGGGGCCGAGACGCAGTTTCGACCGCACACGATAAATATGTGTATCGAGCGTCCGGGAAATATGGTCGCTATGGCGCCCCCATATCGACTTGATCATTGCGTCTCTTGGTATGGCGCGGCCGCAGTTCTGGAACAGGGCAACGGCGACGTTGAATTCTCTCGATGTCAGTCTGATCGGCTCATCGCTCAAGAATACGGTTTCGGTCACAAGGTCCAGGCGATAACGACCAATGTTGATCGACGTTGGCGTCGAGTTCACTGGGTAGGCCCGCCGCAGGAGAGCACGTACTCGCGCGATCAACTCATGGCGACGGACCGGTTTGACCATATAGTCGTCAGCCCCTGCATCGAGTGCGACGACAAGCTGCTCCTCACGCACGCGATTCGTCAGGAACAACACCGGGAGATCTCTGCCGACTCGCGCACGAATCCAGGCGAGGACTTCCAGTCCAGAAATATCCGGCAGGTTCCAGTCGAGTACGACCAGATCGACGGTATCGGTTTCGAGGAGGCGTATGGCTTCTGCGCCCCGGGTGGCGCTTCGTACATCGAACCTTTCGGCGATCAGGGAATCGCGGATGAACGCTGCCTGTGCTGGCTCGTCGTCAACGGCAAGAATTTTCATTGGCACCATTTTTATCGTGTCGCTTGTATCCGTACATACCCTCGTGCATGGGTAGGTTGAAGTGTCGGACTTAAGCGAAAGTAAATTGAAACCATCCGCCTGAGCGTCGTGTGGCCGAAAGGCAGGATTGATTTTCGAAATAGAGTGGCATTTCCAGACTGTTCTTTTGTCAACTTTTTTGAACGAGCTGGATTTTGGGGTGCAATTGGTTCGTGACAAATGTTGTCAATTTTAAATATTCGTCCATATAGCATGCTTCATATGGATTGTCGGGTCGGGCGCGTTCCGGGTGTTTTAGTGATTGGAATTGTTTGCGCGACGGAGCAGGCGGGAGTCATTCGCTATCGCTGATATTGAAACTTGCCGCGATAGATGGCGAGGGTCGGAGCGAGGGGCGAGATGTTTTCGGGTTGTCGGCTCGATCGGTGCCTCATTTCGTGAATGGTGAGATGTAACTATATAAATGCGTAACCTGGACTCGTATCGGCGGTATTTGGAGAGTAGGGCGAAGCTGGAATCTCGGATTGCCGAAGAGCGGCGAGCCGCTGCCGAGGCGATTTTGCTTGAGATTCGATATTGTGTTCGCGAGTTTGGGTTTTCTCCTGAAGATATTTTTACAGTCGATACCTTGCGTCGAGCGACCAAACGGCGGCCGCGTTATTTCGATCCTGTCAGCGGGGCGACGTGGTCCGGGGTAGGGCGTGCGCCTGATTGGATTCGCGACAAGGATCGCAAGCAGTTTGAGATATCCGGTTTTGATCGCGAAGATTGAGTAATTTGATTTACGCAATGAAATGAAGGTCGAGTGGTTCGTGCTCGAGACATTTGCGTTATTTGAGAAATCGGGCGGCAGACTTTGTAACGCTGTCGATCGATCGCCTGTATCAGGAGATGCGTGCGCGGGTAACGGCTCTGCTGATGCTTGCGGACGGCAAGCTGCACCCGATAGCTGTTGTCGAGAAATTCGGCATGAGCGGTCAGTCGGTCTGCTGTTGGGGCCACATGTGGTGCTAACGGCGTGTGATTGGACTGATGGCCACGAGCCGTCGTTATGGTGGAAGGGCCGCAGGCTTTGAGCGACGAGATGATCGCCCTGATCCTGCGTATGGCCTTGGTCGAGACGCCGATGCGTGAGCAAATCGCCCGGTGCCTCGAAGCTGGGTTCAATTCGTTGTGGTTCAGGCATTTCGATACGCCGAGCGTAGTGCTCAACTGGGAGGGCTTTATGGTCAAACACAACAGGCTGTTGCACAAAGAACGCGACCAACAGGTATTTGTCGTGGAGCAGATCGGTCTCGACAAGCTATAGCGGGCCGTGCATGGCGCCCCATTCGCCGGCTCTATCTCCAGAGGCCAGCTTTTGCGGATCGTCGTAGGTTCAGCGCAGTTGGTTCTCGGGAGGCTTGCGTCAAGAAATCGAACCACACGAACTACCGACGTATTGTTCCTGGCGCTCCAGACCACGGCGCGAACGCATTGCTCCGTGCCACTCATGTACGCAGCACATCAAATGTCTCAACGTCGTCCGCTTCATTGGCGATCTGCTCGCGGCGGATGATGACCGTCCAACCGTGATCGTGATCGATCACGGCGTTGACGAAACGACCGGAAACCATTTGACGTTAATTAATAAGTTTTCCTGATTTGTAAGTGTGTCAAAACCACCGCGTCATAAAGATTGAGATCGTGTGGCGGAACTCGAAATACAGATGGTGACGCGTCACCCCATGAACCAAGAGAGCCGTTGACGCCGAGCATGCCGATCCGATGATCGGCCAGGACGTCAAATTCTAATAATGTAATATCGGATACCTAACAATATGAACAAGATCTATCGAAGCATCTGGAATGAAGCGCTCGGTGTGTGGGTGGCGACGTCCGAGTTGACGCACGCGCGTGGTAAGGCTTCCAAGAGCGCCTGCTTGCAGGAAAGTGGGAATGCGTCTGGTCAGAGCGCATCTTGCGTGCAGACGATGCGGTTCAGGCAGGGCGTCTTGGGATTCCTGGCCGTGGCGGGAATCTTGACGGCGGGAGTGTTGCCAAATGAGGCGTGGGCGGGTGCTATTGCGAACTGTAATGGCAATTCCGCGTCCACGACGAATCTTCAAGGGACAAACACTACTTTGACGACCGGTGGCTTTACCGCGGGTGAGGGGAACTGCGGAACCGGGACTGGGGTAATCATCGCGGAGAGTCCAAATGCGAATGCCGGTACATCTGGCACTAGTGCCTACATGTGGGTTGGGGCGACCGGAAATAATGCCGCGGGCGCGATTACGCTGTACGGCCCAAGCGGGATAACGCTGAATGCCGGTTCGAGCGGGACGATTACGCTGAAAAACACGACGTCGCTGAACAACAACAAGATCACGAGTTTGGCGGCGGGTACGAATCCGACCGATGCAGTGAACTTTTCTCAATTGACGTCGTTGTCGACGTCGACGTCGACGGGTTTGTCGTCGGCTGTTAGCTCGATCACGTCGTTGTCGACGTCGACCTCGACCGGTCTCTCGTCGGTCAGCAGCTCGATCACGTCGCTGTCCACGTCGACGTCGACGGGCTTGTCGTCGGCCAGCAGCTCGATCACGTCGTTGTCCACCTCGACCTCGACCGGTCTCTCGTCGGCCAACAGCTCCGTCTCCTCGTTGTCGACGGGCCTGTCGTCGGCGAACAGCTCGGTCACCTCACTGTCGACGTCGACCTCGACGGGTTTGTCGTCGGCGAATAGTTCGATCACGTCGTTGTCCACCTCGACGTCGACGGGTCTGTCCTCGGCGAACAGCTCGATCACCTCGCTGTCGACGTCGACATCGACGGGTTTGTCGTCGGCGAACAGCTCGATCACGTCGTTGTCGACGTCGACGTCGACTGGCCTGTCCTCGGCCAACAGCTCGGTTTCCTCGTTGTCGACGGGCTTGTCGTCGGCAAACAGCTCGATCACCTCACTGTCGACGTCGACCTCGACGGGTTTGTCGTCGGCGAATAGTTCGATCACGTCGTTGTCTACCTCGACGTCGACGGGTTTGTCCTCGGCTAGCAGCTCGATCACCTCGCTGTCGACGTCGACCTCGACGGGCCTGTCATCGGTTAACAGCTCGATCACTTCGCTGTCGACCTCAACGTCGACGGGTTTGTCGTCGGCGAACAGCTCGATCACGTCGTTGTCCACCTCGACGTCGACGGGCCTGTCATCGGCCAACAGCTCGATTTCCTCGTTGTCGACAGGCTTGTCCTCGGCCAACAGCTCGGTCACCTCGCTGTCGACATCGACCTCGACCGGTCTGTCGTCGGCGAATAGTTCGATCACGTCGTTGTCCACCTCGACGTCGACGGGATTGTCCTCGGCGAACAGTTCGATCACCTCGCTGTCGACGTCGACCTCGACGGGCCTGTCATCGGCGAACAGCTCGATTACGTCACTGTCCACCTCGACCTCGACCGGTATCAGCTCGCTGTCGACCGGCCTGAGCTCGACGGACAGCACGGTGTCGTCGCTGTCGACCTCAACGTCGACGGGCCTGTCGTCGGCCAACAGCTCGATCACGTCGTTGTCCACCTCGACGTCGACGGGCCTGTCCTCGGCGAACAGCTCGATTACGTCGCTGTCGACCTCAACCTCGACGGGTTTGTCGTCGGCGAATAGCTCGATCACGTCGTTGTCCACCTCGACGTCGACGGGCCTGTCCTCGGCGAACAGCTCGATCACGTCGTTGTCCACCTCGACGTCGACAGGGCTGTCGTTGGCGAATAGCTCGATTACGTCGCTGTCCACTTCGACCTCGACTGGTATCAACTCACTGTCGACCGGCCTGAGCTCGACGGACAGCACAGTGTCGTCGCTGTCGACGTCGACGTCGACGGGCTTGTCGTCCGCGAATAGCTCGATCACTTCGCTGTCGACGTCGACCTCGACCGGTTTGTCGTCGGCGAATAGCTCGATCACGTCGTTGTCCACCTCGACGTCTACGGGTCTGTCGTCGGCCAACAGTTCGATCACTTCGCTGTCGACGTCGACCTCGACCGGTTTGTCGTCGGCGAATAGCTCGATTACGTCGTTGTCGACCTCGACCTCGACCGGTATCAGCTCGCTGTCGACCGGCCTGAGCTCGACGGACAGTACGGTGTCGTCGCTGTCGACGTCGACATCGACAGGTCTGTCGTCGGCGAACAGCTCGATTACGTCGCTGTCCACGTCGACCTCGACGGGCCTGTCGACGGCGAACAGCTCGATCACGTCGTTGTCCACGTCGACGTCGACGGGCTTGTCGTCGGCGAACAGCTCGATCACGTCGTTGTCCACCTCGGCGTCGACAGGGCTGTCGTCAGCGAATAGCTCGATTACGTCGCTGTCCACCTCGACCTCGACTGGTATCAGCTCGCTGTCGACCGGCCTGAGCTCGACGGACAGCACGGTGTCGTCGCTGTCCACGTCGACCTCGACGGGCCTGTCGTCGGCGAACAGCTCGATCACTTCGCTGTCGACGTCGACTTCGACGGGTTTGTCGTCGGCGAATAGCTCGATCACGTCGTTGTCCACGTCGACGTCGACCGGCCTGTCGTCGGCAAACAGCTCAATCAGTTCGCTGTCCACCGGTCTGAGCTCGACGGACAGCACGGTGTCGTCGCTGTCCACGTCGACCTCGACGGGCCTGTCGACGGCGAACAGCTCGATCACGTCGTTGTCCACGTCGACCTCGACGGGCCTCTCGTCGGCGAATAGCTCGATTACTTCGCTGTCCACTTCGACCTCGACTGGTATCAACTCACTGTCGACCGGCCTGAGCTCGACGGACAGTACGGTGTCGTCGCTGTCGACCTCAACGTCGACGGGCCTGTCGTCGGCCAACAGCTCGATTACCTCGCTGTCTACGTCTACGTCGACGGGCTTGTCGTCGGCGAACAGCTCGATCACTTCGCTGTCGACGTCGACTTCGACGGGTTTGTCGTCGGCGAATAGCTCGATCACGTCGTTGTCCACGTCGACGTCGACCGGTCTGTCGTCGGCAAACAGCTCAATCAGTTCGCTGTCCACCGGTCTGAGCTCGACGGACAGCACGGTGTCGTCGCTGTCCACGTCGACCTCGACGGGCCTGTCGACGGCGAACAGCTCGATCTCCTCGCTGTCCACGTCGACGTCGACGGGCTTGTCGTCGGCCAACAGCTCGATTACGTCGTTGTCCACCTCGACCTCGACCGGTATCAGTTCGCTGTCGACCGGCCTGAGCTCGACGGACAGCACGGTGTCGTCGCTGTCGACCTCAACGTCGACGGGCCTGTCGTCGGCCAACAGCTCGATCACGTCGTTGTCCACCTCGACGTCGACAGGACTGTCGTCAGCGAATAGCTCGATTACGTCGCTGTCCACGTCGACCTCGACGGGCCTCTCGTCGGCGAATAGCTCGATCACCTCGCTGTCCACTTCAACGTCGACGGGATTGTCGTCGGCGAATAGTTCGATCACGTCGCTGTCTACGTCGACCTCGACGGGCTTGTCTTCGGCCAACAGCTCGATCACGTCGTTGTCCACCTCGACGTCGACAGGACTGTCGTCAGCGAATAGCTCGATTACGTCGCTGTCCACCTCGACATCGACAGGTATCAGCTCGCTGTCGACCGGCCTGAGCTCGACGGACAGCACGGTGTCGTCGCTGTCGACGTCGACGTCGACGGGGCTGTCGTCGGCGAATAGCTCGATCACCTCGCTGTCCACTTCAACGTCGACGGGCATCAGCTCTCTGTCGACTGGCCTGAGCTCGACGGATAGTACGGTGTCGTCGCTGTCGACCTCGACGTCGACGGGATTGTCGTCGGCGAATAGTTCGATCACGTCGCTGTCGACGTCGACCTCGACGAGCTTGTCTTCGGCCAATAGCTCGATCACGTCGTTGTCCACGTCGACCTCGACGGGCCTGTCATCGGCCAACAGCTCGATCACCTCGCTGTCCACCTCGACCTCGACAGGGCTGTCGTCGGCGAACAGCTCAATCTCGTCGCTGTCGACTGGCCTGAGCTCGACGGACAGCACGGTGTCGTCGCTGTCGACGTCAACGTCAACCGGTCTGTCCTCGGCGAACAGCTCGATCATGTCGTTGTCCACGTCGACGTCGACGGGCTTGTCCTCGGCCAACAGCTCAATCACGTCGCTGTCCACATCGACGTCGACGGGTCTGTCTTCGGCCAATAGCTCGATCAGCTCGCTGTCGACCTCGACGTCGACGGGCCTTTCCTCGGCTACCAGCTCGATCACGTCGCTGTCCACATCGACGTCGACGGGTCTGTCGTCGGCCACCAGCTCGATCACCTCGCTGTCCACCTCGACGTCGACAGGCATCAGCTCGCTGTCGACTGGCTTGAGCTCGACGGACAGCACGGTGTCGTCACTGTCGACGTCGACCTCGACGGGGTTATCGTCGGCCACCAGCTCGATCACGTCGCTGTCCACCTCGACGTCGACAGGCATCAGCTCGCTGTCGACCGGCCTGAGCTCGACCAACAGCACGATCTCGTCGCTGTCCACGTCGACCTCGACCGGTATCGGATCGCTGTCCACGGGCCTGAGCTCGACCAACAGCACGATCCTGTCGCTGTCCACGTCGACCTCGACCGGTATCGGCTCGCTGTCCACGGGCCTGAGCTCGGCCAACAGCTCGATCACGTCGCTGTCCACGTCGACTTCGACCGGCATCGGGTCGCTGTCCACCGGCCTGAGCAGCACGAACAGCACGATCCTGTCGCTGTCCACGTCGACCTCGACCGGCATCGGCTCGCTGTCCACGGGCCTCAGCTCGACCGGCAGTTCGATCACGTCGTTGTCCACGTCGACTTCGACCGCAATCGAAGCCGCGAAAACGCACTACTACAGCGTCAACGATGGCGGTGCGCAAGGGGCGAACTACGCGAACAGCGCCGCGACGGGTATGTACTCGCTGGCCGCCGGCGTAGCCGCAAATGCCGCGGGCGCAAGCAGCGTAGCCGTCGGTTACGGTTCGAACGCGCAATCGGACGGTGCGGTCGCGATCGGCCAGAGCGCATCGGCAACGGGCGGCAAGGCCGTGTCGATCGGCGCCGGCAATACCGCGAGCGGTGACGGCGCGGTCGCGATCGGCGATCCAAGCGTCGCGACGGGCACCGGTGCGGTCGCGATGGGTGCGGACGACACGGCGACCGGCACTGGCGCGGTTGCCCTCGGCAACGCAAGCACGGCAACCGGCAACAGCGCGCTCGCACTTGGCAATTCGAGCCAGGCCACTGCGGACAACACGATCGCACTGGGCAACCTGGCCACGGCCAGCGCCATAGGCGCACAGGCCTACGGCTCGGGCGCCACGGCCAGCGCGGCCAACGCGCTCGCGCTCGGATCGAACGCCACCGCGAACGTCGCCAACTCGATCGCGCTCGGCGCCAACTCGGTTACGGGCAACGCGGTCGGTGTGTCGAGCGTCACGGTCGGCGGCGTCACGTACTCGGTCGCCGGCGCCAATCCGGTGGGTGTACTGAGCGTCGGTTCGCCGGGTGCGGAACGCCAGATCACGAACGTCGCTGCCGGCCAGGTCTCGGCAACCAGCACGGACGCGATCAACGGCAGCCAGCTCAACGCGACAAACAGCGCGGTCAGCACGCTGTCGACGGGCCTGAATGCGACCAACAGCAACGTGACCGCGCTGGCCACATCGACCTCAACTGCGATCAGCTCGTTGTCGACGTCGACGGCGGCTAGCATCAGCGCGCTGTCCACAGGCCTGAACACGACGAACGCGAGCGTGGCATCGTTGTCGACCGGTGTGACGAACATCAACAACCAGCTGAATCAGTTATCCACATTGATGAACAACACACCGCAAACCGGGAACGCCGCCGGCGTTGCCGCCGACATGAACGGCACCGGTACCGACAAGCCGACCGTCACTGCCGGTTCGAACTCGGTGGCGATCGGCGCGAATTCGAGTGACGGCGGCCGCCAGAACGTGGTGTCCGTCGGCAGCGATACGCAGCAGCGCCAGGTCATCAACGTGGCGCCGGGTACGCAGGGCACCGATGCGGTCAACGTGAACCAGCTGAATGCGGTGCAGTCAACGCTGTCGACGGCACTGTCGGGCCAGCAGGCGCAGATCAACTCGCTGGGTTCGCAACTGCAGCAGACCGACCAGATGGCGAAGCAGGGTATCGCGGCCGTCGGCGCGATGGCCTCGATCCCGCAGCTCGATCGCGATGCCAACTTCGGGATGGGCGTGGGTACGTCGACCTTCCTCGGCCAGAAGGCAATGGCGGTCAACATGCAGGCCCGCATCACGGACAACCTGAAGGCGTCGATCAACGGCGGTTTCAGCGGCGGTCAGAAGGTGATCGGCGCCGGCATGCTGTACCAGTGGAAGTAATCGCATGTTCATGCACGGCCGACGGAAAGCCCGGAGCGGGAGCAAGGTCGTATCAGCAGGCACTGAAATCTTGAGTGCCTGCATTGGAGATCGCTGTGGATGGTACGGCCGTGCGTTGCAACACTAATGATCTTGTCGAAGACGCGGAGCGTGGATTGGTTCGGAAGGAGTTCTTCTTTGCCTATCAACCCAAGCTTCGCCTTCAGACCGGATTGCTGTCCGGATTCGAGTCTTTAATACGCTGGCATCATCCGGAGCACGGTGTGTTGATGCCGGCAGCGTTCATCGACCTTGTCGAGAATTCGCATCTGACATGCCGGTTTACCGACTATGTGATCGCGGAGTCCTCACGTGTGCTTGCCAGGTGGGCTAAGCTCGGTTATCGCGATTTATCTCTGTCTGTAAATTTGCCCGCTCATGAAGTTACGCGACCGGAGATGGCAGGAAGACTATCGCGTGTTCTGGATTCCTATGGTGTATGTGCCGGGAATTTTCAAATTGAACTGACGGAGTCCATCGATCCCGGTCCGATCGACGCACTTGCCGCTGCGGTGGCATCGATCCGGGATCTCGGAATGAGTGTTGCAATCGACGATTTTGGTTCAGGATGCTGGTCGCTGACCAAATTGCATTGTCTGGCAGTCGACACGCTCAAGCTGGATCGATCCTTCATGCGCGACGTTCATGAAAATGCTGAATCGAGAGCGATGGTCGAAACGCTCGTCGAGCTCGGGGTTCGCTTGAAGAAGAACGTCGTCGTGGAAGGTGTCGAAACCAGGGCGCAATTCGAGTGGCTGCAAGCATTCGCGCAGATTGATTGCCAGGGATACTACATCTCTGAACCCGTTCGAGAGGATCAGATGAATCGATTGATCGAAGGGTGTGGAATTCCGCGGTGAGGGGAGGCGTCGCGGTTCCGGGTGGGTAGGGATGGCGGGAAGGGGAGTAACGGATTTGGCACTCGGCCAGATGGATCGGCATGGGCGGAGTGTCCATGCGATCCCGCCGGAAGTGATGATGTCGTGCCGATACCGGCATGTGCGCGATCGATCTTGCGCGGCATTTGCCTGCCGTAAGTGCTTGCTCAATTCATCGAAGGCGCGCGATCAAATGTGCGATGTGGCGCATCAAAACACGCGGCGCAACCCTCGGTCGATATCGCAAATCGAAGCCGAAAAGTACGATCAGGCCGATGCTCGCGAGCGATGTGGCTCAAAGTCACGCGTAAAGCAGTCGCGTGTAAATGCGTCGATGTAGTCCATCATCATGTCGGATGCGCGTCCGGCTTCCTGTTCGTCACCGTCAGCGACTGCACGCGCGACTCTCGTGTGCTGCAGGCTTGCTGTCGGCAAATCATCCAGCTGCTTGTGATACATGAAATAGAAGCGCCGTGACAGCGCATGTAACGGCGCAATAGCCTCGGCGGCGAAGCGATTCCGAGAAAACTGCGCGATGAGCTGATTGACGGAATAGACGCCTCTCAAATAGCCGACGACGTCTCGTGATTCGCCTGCCGCGTCGAGTTTTTCGGCGATTTCGCGGATCTGCTCGCGCTCCTCGGGCAATGCCCGCCGTGCAGCGCGTTGTGCAATGAGACGTTCAAGTTCACGCCGCGTCTCGAGCACGAGCAACTGATCGTGAATATTCGGGACGGTGATCATGATGCCGTGTCGCGGAACGATCTGAAGGAGATGCGACGCGGCCAATCGTTGTGCGGCCTCGCGAACCGGCGTTCTCCCCGTATTCAGCTTTTCTGCGAGCGATGCCTCGGACCAGACGCTGCCGGGCGCAAGCTCGAGCGTGACGATGAGTTCTTCGAGGTTCTGGTGAGCCTGTTCGGCAAGGGTGCTGCCCGTCAGTCCGTTCATGTGCGTAAGTGATCGCTGCAGGAATATCACTAACATATTAGTCCGGTCGTCCCCTGTTTTCAACACAAGGTAAAAGGGGCACGGTCAAGGAACGGGTTTACCCCTCTTTGATCTTCGACAAGCGATTCGATATTCTACTGATATGTTAGTAACATCTGAGTGACATGCCTGATGGGTGAGCCATGTCGCGCCACGCCGCGGTGAACCTCCCGGCTCGTTGACAGCCAGTCAGGGTTGGAAGGTTGCGTGGCGATTGGGTTGTGAGGTTGGTGTTGAGGTGAGGTTGGTTTCAATCGATCGGCAGCGATTAAAAATAAGACGTCATGTTTGTACCTGTGTATGCAGGCGATCGATTTGGAGTGCGATGCAAATCATTCGAGTCGACGAAGGCTGGGGGTGTTATGAGTATCTTGTTGGTGGAAGGGGATCCGGGGCAGGCGTCAGCGTTTGAAATGGCGCTGCGAGGGGCGAATCGGGAAATTTCCCGCGTGTGCGATAGCGCGCGAGCCGTCCAGTTTCTGAAAAGGGAGATGGTCGAACTCATCGTGCTCGATTGGCGGATTCCGGATGCCAACGGCCTGAATTTATTGCACTGGATCCGGGCTAACGTCGGAGGCGAACCGGCCGTCTTGTTCCTGGCTGCGAGAACGCTTGAAGCAGATGTCGCGGCCGCGCTGGACGCAGGCGCCGACGAGTACATCGGTAAGCCGTTTCGCGAGATCGAGTTGGCCGCTCGCGTCAATGCGCTGTTGCGTCGAAAGGGCCGCAACAAAAAACTCGATAGCAGGGTCGAGGTCGGGCCGTATGTTCTGAATCCGCTTGCGCGCACCATCGCGCTGCACGGAAAAATCATTGATTTGACGGCAAAGGAATTTGCGCTGGCAAATTTCCTGTTCAATAACATCGGGAGCGTGCTTTCCAGGGATTCGTTGTCGACGCTGGCGTGGGGGCGGGCGCTGGATGGAACGTCGCGGAGTCTCGACACTCACATCTACCGGCTTCGACAAAAACTGGCGCTTCGTCCGGAAAACGGGCTGCAACTGTGTGCCGTGTATACGCATGGCTACCGGCTCGACACGGTCGACGAATGTTCGGCGGTGGAGAATTTTGCGGTCCCTGGCCAGGTGTCGCAGCGTGCCATTTCCGAGAGTCCGGCGCCCGCGCTGCTGTAGACAGTTCCGGGATATTCGTCCGTTCAACGGGGCGAGGGTGTCGCCGCGCGCCCACAGCGTGAGCGTAACGGAGTGTCCGAACCCCATTTAATTTGCTTGGGTGCACCTTGATGCACGGGATTTCCCTGAGGTACCGTGGTCGCCGGGGGAGATCCGTGACGACGGCTCGAGCAAGCGGCTCAGGGCATCTTCCAGGCTCGCTCTGGCTCTCGGGCGCGCGGCTCGTTAAGTAATTGTTTTTGCTGGATATGTTGCCGATTGCCTCGCGTCATTCAGAGCGTCTCAGGCACTGGCCCAAGTGAGCAAGGCTCAAGGTTGAGCGAGCCTCGCCGGCCCGAAAAAAACCGTCAATCCCCCTTCTTGAATTTGTCAAAACCCGTCCATATAATTAGCACTCGCTGCACGAGAGTGCTAACAATTCTCTGCCGGGCGATAAGCCGGGCAGATTCCCTAAGCGTTCTTCAATCTCAGTCAAGAGAGGAGTGAATATGAACCTTCGTCCTTTGCACGATCGCGTGATCGTCAAGCGCCTGGATCAGGAAACCAAGACCGCCTCGGGCATCGTGATCCCCGACGCCGCTGCTGAAAAGCCGGACCAGGGTGAAGTCCTGGCCATCGGCCCGGGCAAGCGCGACGACAAGGGCGCCCCGATCGCGCTCGACGTGAAGGTCGGCGATCGCGTCCTGTTCGGCAAGTACGCAGGCCAGACCGTGAAGGTCGACGGCAACGAACTGCTGGTCATGCGCGAAGAAGACATCATGGCCGTGGTCAACGCGAACTAAGCGTCATCCGACGGTACATATTCCCAAGAATTCAAGGAGTTAGAAGATGGCAGCTAAAGACGTCGTATTCGGCGATTCCGCCCGTTCGAAGATGGTCGAAGGCGTGAACATTCTCGCCAACGCAGTCAAGGTCACGCTGGGTCCGAAGGGCCGCAACGTTGTGCTCGAGCGCAGCTTCGGCGGCCCGACGGTCACCAAGGACGGTGTGTCGGTCGCGAAGGAAATCGAGCTGAAGGACAAGCTCCAGAACATGGGCGCGCAAATGGTCAAGGAAGTTGCTTCCAAGACCAGCGACAACGCAGGCGACGGCACGACGACGGCAACCGTCCTCGCGCAATCGATCGTCCGCGAAGGCATGAAGTACGTCGCATCGGGCATGAACCCGATGGACCTGAAGCGCGGCATCGACAAGGCAGTCGCAGCGGCTGTCGAAGAGCTGAAGAAGATCAGCAAGCCGTGCACGACGAACAAGGAAATCGCACAGGTCGGCTCGATCTCGGCGAACAGCGACACGTCGATCGGCGATCGCATCGCTGAAGCGATGGACAAGGTCGGCAAGGAAGGCGTCATCACCGTCGAAGACGGCAAGTCGCTGGCCGACGAACTCGACGTCGTCGAAGGCATGCAATTCGACCGCGGCTACCTGTCGCCGTACTTCATCAACAACCCGGAAAAGCAAGTCGCCGTCCTCGACAACCCGTTCGTGCTGCTGCACGACAAGAAGGTGTCGAACATCCGTGATCTGCTGCCGGTACTCGAGCAAGTCGCGAAGGCTGGCCGTCCGCTGCTGATCATCGCTGAAGACATCGAAGGCGAAGCGCTCGCAACGCTGGTCGTCAACAACATCCGCGGCATCCTGAAGACCGTTGCGGTCAAGGCACCGGGCTTCGGCGATCGTCGCAAGGCGATGCTGGAAGACATCGCGATCCTGACCGGCGGCCAGGTGATCGCGGAAGAAACCGGCCTGACGCTCGAGAAGGCAACGCTGGCAGAACTGGGCCAGGCGAAGCGCATCGAAGTGGGCAAGGAAAACACGACGATCATCGACGGTGCAGGCGAAGCCGTGAACATCGAAGCACGCGTGAAGCAAGTGCGCGCGCAAATCGAAGAAGCGACGTCGGACTACGACCGTGAAAAGCTGCAAGAGCGCGTGGCCAAGCTGGCCGGCGGTGTTGCAGTGATCAAGGTCGGCGCAGCGACCGAAGTCGAAATGAAGGAAAAGAAGGCACGTGTCGAAGACGCACTGCACGCAACGCGCGCAGCTGTGGAAGAAGGCATCGTGGCAGGTGGCGGCGTTGCGCTGATCCGCGCTCGCACCGCGATCGCAGGCCTGACCGGCCTGAACGCCGACCAGAACGCCGGCATCAAGATCGTGCTGCGCGCGATGGAAGAGCCGCTGCGTCAGATCGTCACGAACGGCGGCGAAGAAGCCAGCGTCGTGGTGGCGGCAGTTGCTGCAGGCACGGGCAACTACGGCTACAACGCAGCGACGGGCGAGTACGTCGACATGGTCGAAGCCGGCGTGGTCGACCCGACCAAGGTCACGCGCACCGCACTGCAGAACGCAGCTTCGGTTGCAGGCCTGCTGCTGACGACGGACGCAGCTGTCGCAGAACTGCCGAAGGAAGATGCACCGATGGCGGGCGGCATGCCGGGCGGCATGGGCGGCATGGGCATGGACATGTAATCGACTTCGATCGATTGTCCGGAGCGCGCAGCGATGCGCGTTCCAGCCAAAAGAAAGACCCGCAGCGATGCGGGTCTTTTTTTATGGATTCGCAGGGCGATCGTAATCAGAAGCCCGGCAGGTAGCACGAAGTGTCATCGTCTTCATCGTGAAGGCCGTAGCTGCACGCGAACGGATCGTGCCAGCCGTTGTTGCGACCGTTGTAGAGATAGACGGTGTTGTCGTTCGATGCCCATGTTAGCGACGCAGTGCCGCTGGAGTACGCGCGCCACCTCCCCGAACTACCGTCCGGGAACGAAATCGTGCCGTCCGAAAAGCAGGGCGAGTAGTAATCGTGGGCGACAAACTTGCCGTCAATTGGCGCGGCTCTCGAAAAGAACCGCTTCAGTTGCGCGACGGTCGGTGTGAAATTCTTGCACGCGCCCCTGGTCAGCGGGTCGTTCGGGGTCGACGTTTGGCCGGATTGCTCGACAGTCACGGCGCTCACCTCTCTGGCATGGCAGAGGGCGATCGGGACGCACAACACAACCGCTGCGACACATTTGGCTCGAACCATTGCGTTACTCCCACAGTGCCGTGCTTGTCTCGGTGGCGTTCTTGCGCCCGACTTCCGGATGCCGATATACCTCTCTCATCTCGACATTCAGCGTCTCGGACAATTCGCGAACTAGCCATTTGAGCGATGAATTCTGTTCGGTCGTGACGCTTTCATAAACCGGTTCCGCGTTTTTCTCGTCGGGGTAGTACATGCCAACGAGTTCGATTCCGATTGCGTCAGAGTTGGATGGATAGCGGTCTGGAAACGCTTTCCGGGATTCGTAACGATGGGACGCGGCGGGGCCGGTCTGATACGCACGCCTTGCCGCCCGGAGGTCAGCGGTCGAGCACTTGAGTGTGCTGATGCAGCGTGACTGCAACTTGCCGACGTGATTGGTGATTCTGTTCAGGGATGCGGTCTGATAGATCGTCCCATCTTTGTCGATCAGGAAATGGGCGCCGTTTGGTACGTGCTTGGCGTTGCTGTAGCTATTGAAGGTGCTTGAGACGGTGGCGCCTCCAGTTTGATGGACGACGATACCGTTCACGTGTTCCATCGGCCCACGTTCGATAGATGAATATATTCTGACGATCACGCGATCGGCATCGACATGGCCCTGCTTTGAAATGAAAAGCATGACTGACTCCGATCCTCAGGTCGTTTTGCCAGTTTTGATGCCGTATCCTGCTGCGACCGTTTCGCCGTTCCCACCCTGGGCATTCTGAACGACATATTCCTGCCGGATGCTGGCGAATGAAAGTTGGAACTCCTCTCGCGGCCTGACCATGTTCAAATTGGCGACCGAATTGATCCGCGTGATCAATACCTTATCCATCGTGATCTTGAGATATTCCAAGGGTATGCCGCCGCCGGCCTTGCGCATTACCAAAACGGCGTTCTCGATGTGATTTCCTTTCAGGCAATGCAGCATGAGGATCGGCGATGCACGATCAACATAATGTTCAATGGTCAGGTCATTGGCCGTGCACTTGCCGCCGGTGCGCGTGGTTGACGACTGATCTGCGGACCAATCCCACGCCAATACGTCGATCTCGTCCAGATGAAAGGCGTCTTGAGATTCACCCCTGATGCCGGTCAGTTTCAGGAAAATGTCCTGCGCCATCGCATACTCCTTTGCTCGGTTCACATTGAATGGAATGAACCGTAGCAGTGGATATTGCGGCCAATCTATAGGACCGATTCGATTTCCGGCGAGTTTTTGTGTTGGAATGTACGATGTTTGTTCATCGCTCAACCGAGAATGGATATGAATCGAGTCGGGTTGGCGAGAGCGTGGATTCGGCCGCGATGACTGCGGTCGTGTCGGGCTGAATGGGCGGGATCGCGCGCCGGATGGTTCGGATATCGGACTGCGCGGGGCGGGAAGCCTAAGGTTTAGAGGGAGTCGTGCGGAGCCGACGGTCGTTGTCGATACAGCGCGTGCATCATTATTGAATTCCCGATGCCGAATTCATGTGCGATTGACGGATGCTTGCAGTTGAGGGGTGACGGGCGCGCGGGTGTTTGATTGTTCAAACGCCCGCGTGGCCCCGGCACCTCAATGCCGGTGCGACGTCCTCGGCACCGGGTCGGCCTTCACGGCCGGCGGCGTGTCCGAGTCTTCGTTGCTGCGCGCCCAGAAGAACCGGTCGGGCAGGTGCGCGCCCATGCCGGGCCGGAACGCGTCGCGGACAGCCTGGTACAGGTACTCCTGCGCCTCACGGACCGCCTCGGGCGGCTCCTGGCCGTTCGCGAGCAGCGCCGCGATGGCCGCGCCCAGCGTGTCGGTGATGCCCATCAGCCGGTGCGGCGAGCGATCCCACATGTCCTCGCGAAGCTGGCCTTCCTCGCCGTACAGCGTGTTGACGAGCCGGTGCGATCCCATCTCGGACGACAGGATGTATTCGCAGCCCTGCGACAGCAGGTGCGAGACGGCCGCGTCGAGGTTCGGCGCCTCGGCGTCGCCGTCCGGCTGCGCGAGTGCGATCAGCGTGGCGTAGTCGGCAACCAGCAGCGTGGTTTGCGGCGCCAGCAGGTCGGCGATCGATTCGCGCAGGTCGTCGGCTGCGAGCACGTGCTCGTCGTCGAGCGTGAAGTCCGGTGCGAGCACGAGCGGCACGCCGTCGTAGTCGGCGACGACCTCGGCGATCGCGCTCACGACTTCCGCGCGCGTTGCCGCGCCGATCTTGAACGCTGCGACCGGCATGTCTTCGAGCAGCATGCGCGCCTGGGCGGCGACCACGTCGGGATCGAGGCCGGTCACTTCGTCGCAGGCGGCCGAGTCGCGCACGGTGTAGCCCGTCAGGACGGACACGCCGTGACAGCCCATGCTCGCCAGGGTCATCAGATCGGCTTGGAGGCCGGAGCCGCCGGTGGGATCGGACAGGCCGAAGGTGAGGACGATCGGAGGGGCGTTGCTGGACATGTAAAAATGGGGCAAGAGAAAAACGGGAAAGCGACGGACATGCGGACGGCGAGGCGAAATGGGCATTTTTGGCCCTGTGTTGCCCGGCAGGCCGCACTTTTCAGTCATTATGCGGCGGAATCCGGCCCGCACGACGGATTTTTTAGCGCAGCGCAACGTAGTCGCGTTACTCCAGCGCGATTGCTAGGCAGTCCGGCCCCGACACGGTACCATCATGGCTCCCGAATTTACCGACTTTCCCGACGCGGCTTAAGATGGAATACAAGAGCTGGATGTGCCTGATTTGTGGCTGGATTTACGACGAAGAAGCCGGGCTGCCGGAAGAGGGCATTGCCCCGGGCACGCGCTGGGAAGACGTCCCGATCAACTGGACGTGTCCTGAATGCGGCGCCCGCAAGGAAGACTTCGAGATGGTCCAGATCTGACCGGACCCTTGGCCCACGGACACACCGCTCAGGCCTCGCATCGGCCCGGCGCTTGCGCGTCGAGGCTTGCGCGAGCGACTTGACGATGACAGGCGCGCGTGTCCATGAGGCCCGAACCGGCGAACGTTCCCCAACCTGCCGCCCCGCCCTTCGCCGTGCCCGTACCCGTGCGCAGGCTCTGCGGTTCATCGATAATCATCGCGCGGAAGTAGTCCGTCGCGAAAATATCGGTCCACCCGAAGATCTGGCTGATCCGGAAAATGTAGACGTCCGCTGGCGGAAGGTCGTAGGGCTTGGCCTGCTTGATGATGTGAACCTTCAGGTTCGTGAATGCCTGGATCTTGTCCCTCCACTGTTTCTGCATATGGGGGTCACAAACGACGGCTGCGGGTAGCGCGCCCGGTTCCGCGCACAGGAAGCCGGCAGCGGTGTACGTCTTCCCAAGCCCACCCTCATCACCGAGCAACAGTCCGCGCCGTCGACGGAACAACTGGATAGCCTGCTGCTGGTAGTGGCGAATGACCTCGCCTTCCCGCAGACCAAGAATCGCCGGCGGAACATAATCCGGTAGGAGAATCCGCTCGAGTTCGGCTTGCTGGACGTCGAATAGCGCCTTGCCGGCCATCAGAGCGGCCTGATCCTCGACCGTCATATGCAACGGGTATCTGGCCAGGAACCACTCCAGATCCGCCGCAACCATCAGATCACGTGGCAGTTCGAACGGGCCGGCCGACTGCTTCGGCACACGGGGAAAGAGCTGCTTGAAGCGGATGGCCACATGCGGCTCGAGACGTGAGACTTCCCACGACTTGCCGTCCTTGATGAGCCGAAGTTCCCCGAACGTCCGCCGCATCAGATCCACCCCCGGCTCAAGGAAGCCGCATAGACGGGCTTGCCGTTGATCTCGGCGGGCAACCCCATTGCGATATTCGATGCGAGAACAATCACGGTCACGTCCGGGCTTTCAGCGTACCGCGAGATCTGCTTGAAGATGTCGATCTTCCGCGCCTTGTTGCGCATCTTGCATTCCACGGCGATGCCACCGGCAATCAGGAAATCGATAATGTCCTTGGGCGAAATGCGCTTCTCCCGCTCGAACGTCACCCCAGCTGCCGTGAAGGCGCTTTCGACACCCTCCTGCAGGTGCTTCTCTGTCGAGAGGTCGAACCGATGCCCGTGCAGCAGACGCACGATCTGCTCTGGGGTATGAGTCGGGGCTGACGTTGATTGGGACATGGGATGACTGTTCGATGTGCTATGCGGCGAGTTTGCGCGATCGCGTCGTGGATTCAACCCCTGGCACGCTTAGGCCGCCGCCACGATCAACTCGTCTGGTACGTCAAAGAAGCCTTGCATGCCGCGAAAAGGCACAGGCTCCGGAAGCAGACGTGCATCGGCCGCCATCCAGGCAAACCGACCAGGTGAAAAATCCCCGAAATTCCCGTGCCCTTCGGCCAGCTCTGACGGCACGCTTTCCTTGAACACCACGCTGCCGATGATGCAGCCAAGGGGCATCTCTCGGAGGGTACGAAAGCCCGCCGCCAGGATCGCGCGAACATACCGGTCGAAGGCTTCTTCGACCGGTGCACCGTCGTTGCGATCGCTCACGTACTGGGCGAGTTCCATCAGGTCCCCGGCCGCCTTCGCAGCATGAATGGCCACGCGCGTGCCGACGATCGAGCGTGGAAGCCGCCAGCCCCGCGTTTCGTAGCGCTTCGGGCCTGCGAGAAGGAGCGAGGCATGCGGCTGCCAGATGGAGATGGCTTTCATGGCGGAGGCTCAGATCTTGTCGGTACGCGTCGACGCCGCGCGCATGGCTCGAGGCTTCGTCTCGACCTGGATCATCGTGACCTTCTCCAGATGCTTCTTTTCGCGGGTCGCCTTGCGCTTGACACGTTTGTTCCGGTCCGCGCTGATCACGATTGCGCCGACACCCACTGCCGTACCTTTTGCCATGATCACTCTCCTTTCACGAAACTACGTTTGCACCAGAAAAGCATCGTCTCCGCTTATGCCGCGAACGAAGGCATCGATCGCGAAAAACTCCCGGAATCCGACCGAGAAATGACCGGACCACGTATCGGCCGGTAGCGATCGAAGCCCGTCCCTCTCGACCTGCCGCTGAAACAGCAGGAATTCCGTCATCGACGCGCGACCCAGGCGCGGGCCGTGACCAGTCAACACGCGGCCGCCTTTCATCGCTTCCACCGCTGCCTCCCATGACGCAAACCCGGCGCTCTCGGCGAACGCCGTACAGGGATGCGTATTGGAGAACCCCGTTGGCTTGCCATGTACGCACGAGATTACGGTGAGCAGCCCTGCTTGTTCCCTGCCCTCGATGCGAGCAGCAGAGGACGAGTCTGGTGATGACAGATCACTCCGATTTGCCATTACCGCACCCGTCCTGCGAGTTGTTTCAAAATCCGATTTCATTGCTTTTTCTGCGCTTCTTGCTTACTTATTATCCGGTCAGTCTATCCAGCGATCCTTCAGTTTCTAGCCCCGCGGTGGATCTCGCCGCAATCAAAAACCCGCGTGCCTTTCGACAACGCGGGTTCAGGGGTTCTCAACGCCTGACGGACGTCGAGCCCAACAGTTCTGCGATTGCAGCTTCGGGAAGAATCGCATTCACGGTCAGGTTCCCGATGGGAAAAACCCGATCCGCCCATATGGGAAACCCACCCTAGTTGATTGCGCTCGACCGTCCATGCTTTCTCAGTGACGCGTGTGAACCGGACGGTCCGCACGCAGGGTGCCGAGCTCGATCACGCTGAGCAGCACCTTCGCGAGGTTGCGATCGCGAATGTATGAGCGGATGACGTCCCGCCCGAGCTGGCCGTTGTGCTGCACCGTGATCGTGTAGCAACGCTCCGCCGGATCGTCCTCGATGCGCATGAAACCATCGATTTTTCCCGAACGGATGCGAAACTCCAGCCCCGCGTTGAACATGGCGAAGTCATCGTCAACGTCACGATAGACGACGCTATGTGCCTGCACACCTGCTTTCACCATCGCTGACCAGACCGTACAGGACCCCGGCGCGTCATGCGCTTCCAGGTGGTCGATGATGCCGATCAGCCGCTTCGACGTGATGTCGTCACGTTTGATCGGCAGGCACAGTTCCGCGAACTCAGCATCGGACAGAGCCGAAAGATCGTCCGCAACGGCCGCATTACCGAGACCAACTGCAAGGATGGATTGAATCGACATATCCTGCTCCTGAACATGTGTTCGCGAAGCAGGCCCCGCACGCGGGACATGCCCCGCGGGGTTGAAGAATTTGACTGCCGGGAAGCCGGCTGTACCGATAGACGCCAAGATGACGCGCCAGAGGCTGGTAACGTCCAGCTACCGGATCAAGGATCACTTAAAGTATAGCGGCATTTCCTGACAGGAAGCATATTCCCGCCGGTCACGCCAGCTGACTTTGTCGTTACTGCACGGTCTCCTTCGTAACGGTCACAAGGTACGGACCCGAAAGGAAACTGATGTGCTTCCCGTCGAACGAGCCAAAGATATCCAGGCCGGCGTTCAGGTCGACCGCAATGGAGGTGTCGAGAGCATCGCTGACCTGATTTTTGACGAATACCGTCGCCGTAATCACACGCCTCACTTCCGGCCCCTTGATGCAGAACTGCTCGCGCGTCGGCACGACTTTCTGTGCCGTCTGCACATTGCGCACAGGTCCGTAATAGCAGCCATCGCTTTCCACGACAGTATCGATCACCGGAACACTTTCGACGAACTTTTGCTGGTTCGTCAGATAGCTGGCCGTGACGACGACATGCCACTTTGCTGCGTGAGCTGCGCAACATGCCGCGCTTGCGAATAGTGCAACGAGAATTTTCTTCATCTAGTTCCCCGTAGCGGACAAATCTTGCCCGCTCTTCTTCGAATAATGGACGCCAACTTAACTGCGCCCCTCGGAATCTATGCCGCCTTGGATGGCACCAAATCGACTATTGCCTGGTATCGCTCCCCAAGATGCTCGGCCAGGGCCGACGTCGCCGCCCTTGCCCGTGTTCCGTCCTCCCGGTACAAGCGGGAGTCACTGGACACGGGGCGATCGGAGATCCAACTCGGATCTGCCTCAAGTCCCGCAACGCGGGTATCGGAATCAACTCGGCCGAGCATCACGCGCTCCTTGTTGAGGCCGTGTCCGTAGAAATGCAGTGCATCGATAAGCTGCCTGACGAGAGGAGCGGGAAGCGTCACAGCAGCATCGTCGAGTGACATGGCCTGAAGTGCGTTCTGGTCGATGCCTCGAATATGAGGAAGCGTGTCCATCCTGGCCGGTCCTATGCTGAATGGCCTGTCGGCGATTGACTTCCCCGCCAGATCAGGCCGGCCGGAGCGCAGACCCGGGAATTTCGGGAACGCCTCTACCCGGCCACAGCGGCAGGTTAGCTTTCGATGATGACGGGAACAATCGCGGAACGCGCGCTAAAACCGGGGGGTTTCCGGTCGCTTACAAGCACGCGGGCACTGAAGATACTTCGTTGCTCAATCAGCGGGCGCTCCCCACTCGCTCCCATTCAAGCAATGTCGAGTCCGTCTTGGAATCAACAACGCGGCAGTAGCTGCCGTTCGGACAGCAGAATGAGACGATCAGGGAAGCAAGCCAGTGCCAAGGTACGGCGTATTTCGGCGCACGGGTGCCACGCCGTACGAACACTTGATAGCGGTGCATGGTTAGTCCTTGTGTAGGGGAGAAGCCAAGTCTCCCCTCCGGTAGATCGCTTACGATTTGACCCGCGCGAACGCCCATCGGTCGTCTTCGTAGAAGATCATATCGCGACCGTCTTGGACCCGGGAAAGCCAAACATCCCCTTCTGCGGCCACGCCGAGCCGCCGGCGGACCGCAAGCGCGATCGCCTCGTCGAATTGACTGGTCAGGCTCAGATTGAAAACCCGCCCCGAAAAGCTCATCCGAAGTGCGACGCCCACCACCAGAAGGGTCATCCACATCCAGACAGCACCGGAGACGGACGCCGACAGTTCATCCGGCGATGCGTGGGCCATGGACGTGCAGATCGAAATGATCTCGTTCGGGGCGAACAACGCAAGCGCGATCGCGCCCAAAACGAGCGCGGTAGGCAGCGCCAAAACAGTTTGCTTGGTCAGATTCCAGAAGTTCTTGACGCCAGCAAACAACTGCGCGAGCCAGATCCGGTTGTCACGGAAAACGTAATAGCGAACCGCCGCATAGTCACTGTCGCTGATGGTGCCGACTGTGACCGAGTTGATCGTGACGTCCCATTCGAGCGGCCGATTCTCGTCGGACCTTCGAGCGAGGGAGTTGATATAGCGGTCACGACCAAGGGCCGAAAGCGAGCCAATCAGGCCGGCCAACACACCGACACCGATGTGCGCCAGGCGCGAATGATGTCCCTGCGACATGAAGAATAGGAAGATCGTCCCCAACAGGGTAGAGACCACCGCGCAAAACACGTACGAATTCGCGTCAGCCCGGAATCGAGCGACGACGTTGCTCAAGAATTTCATTCCCCTCTCTCCTATCGCGCGTAGCGGGCGCGGCCAGATTTATCGTCAGAATCAATTCCCGATAGGAACTTTTCGGACGGCTGGAACCGAAAATACGCGATGCCCAAACTGCCCGCAATGGGAAAAGGGCGAGCAATCAGGGGGGGAATGTGAAGGGATCCCGACGTAATCTCACCAAAACTCGGTTTCCGATTAGGAAATATCTGCGTTCCGAGTCCGCCGGGCCTTGTCCTGGATCGTCGAATGAGCGCCACTTTCCGCAGTTGACTCGCCCTGAACCAGCGCCGTCGCTATCTGCGCGAGATATGGATCGTCCCCCATGCACGCACTTTCGTCGAGGGGGTCCGTTTCGCCTGCGGCGGCTTTGCGAAATCTGGAAAGGAACTTGAACATGGTCGCCTCCATAATTTGATTTTGTGTTTGCGTCGGCGCCACGCTCCAAGCGCCATTACTGGTAGATCTTCAGTTCCCGATTCGAGGGCAGCACCGTCGACGCCGCGACATCGGCAAATACCGATATCGAAGGCGTCCATGACAGTACGCAGAGAAAAGACCGGGTGAGACCGTGCACGCGCATTTCCGATTCCGGGGTTGGATTGCTGGGAGCATTCAGGATATGCCCACCCTTTCTCGGGAACAACGGCAAAACGCGCGCTCAATCGGCCGTCTTTCAGCGACTGGAAGCAGTTAGGAACGGCGGCCGCTTCCAACCACGTAGCGGCGTGTTCACGCCACCATGCGGTTCGTATCACCGGAAACCATCTCGGCCTTGAGCCATTCCGGAACGGTCGGCCTCGATAATCGCTGGGTCTTCCAGTATTCGCGTGCGCAGGCTCGTACTGCCTCGCGGTGATACCGCCACCAGCCCTTGAACTTGCGGCGTTCGAGCGTGCCCGATTCGGCCCACTTGATGAGCGTGGCCCCGGAAACGCCCGCTTCCATTGCCGCGTCGGTAAGGAACAACCATTCGTCCGACAAGCTTCGGGTGCCCTTCTTCGGCTCGACCAGTGCCTGTCTCAGACGTTCGAGCATCGGCGCCGAAACGTATAACCGGCGCTGATCCCACTTGGCGCGGGATACCCGGAACGTGCCATCGTTCTTGCGAGCGATAACCCAATCCAGCGACGTGCCGAGCTCCTCAGCGGCCTCCTGGAGCGTGTATCCTTCGCGGGACTCCAGCCGCTTTTGCACCGCTTGAAATGTGCTCAATGGAATCCCCTCGGCGCCGCGCCAATTGACGCCGTCCAGCAGATGATCCAGGCGCTCGAGTGTCACGCCCAAGCGACGGGCCGCATTTTCCCTGGAAAAGCCGTGCTTCGCACGGAAATCAGCACACTGCTGCCGGAGGACGTATTCAACTCCCCGGGCCGCGCCCGCCGTTCCCATCTTCGACTTCAGGGTACCGTCTTCGATCAGATTCCGCAGTTCCCTGCTCGTGAAGTAGTACTGCTCGCATGCCGTTTCGACAGAGATCCAGGACTTCGCACCTTCCCCGCTTGGACACTTCCGCGCGATCCACCTGGTCACATCAGTCTTCGAGACATAAGCGCGCCGACCGACCGTCGCCGTGGCCATCATGCCGTTCTGGACTGCCCTCCGGACATACCCAACATTCAGGCCGGACTGCGCGGCGACCTCCTGAAGGGTAAGCCCCGGCGACCACTTCATGGTGAGGTGACGCTTGGCCCCATGCTCGATAGGTGGATAGCGACGAACGTAGTCCTCAAAAGTTTTCGGAGCGCCTTCCTCTCCCCAGATATGCCGGCAGGTCTCGCACACTTCCGGATGCTTGCGCTGTTGCCACAGCCGATGCGTGACCTTGAGGTTGTCCATGTTGGCCTGCCCATGCCATGGCATCGGCTTTCCGGCGCGTCGATCGGCGATCAATTGCTTGGCGACCACCGGATCGACCCACCATGTACCAAATTGCGTCGACGGTCCCTTCGTCCCGTACGGGTTGCAACGCACTGCAGACGGGACGTGACCGGCCCGGGCGAACTCCGACAGCTTGTCGCTCCGAATGGAAAGCGGCTCCTTCAGCGTCGAAAGCAGCACATACCCTTCCGGCGGGAAAGTGCGCCGACTCTTCCACGCCTCCCACTCGTCATAGGGGATCACCCAGCGATGCCCGACACGCACAGCCTTCAGATGCTTCTTCTCGATCGCCTGGTTGATGATCGCGAGCGAGCCGATTTCGTTTCCAGCCTGCTTCGTAGTCAGACCGCCGATCAGATCGCCGGCTTGCATGCCAATGACATTGATCCGGCACTGGACCGAGTTTTTGCTACGCGCGGCTTCAGGGTCGCCGGTCAGTTTCCGCAGCCTCGCCGTCAACATACGTGCGATCTCGGGCACGCTGAGCTGGCCAACCAACGTTGCGAGCAGCGCCAGTTCGGGCGGTTGCCATTCGTAGCCGTTGATGTTGAGCGGAATCGGCCAGTCTGACTCTAGCGGGGCGCGGCCGTGCCACAACGTGAAGAGCTCAGTGAATGTCTTCGAGGGCACATGGCGAACGCAAACGCCGACGCGCTTGACCTCGTCGACATCCTCACAAGCCTGGTCGACCACCGCGCCCAGGTAGTAGCTGCTGGCCCGATAGCCGTAAGCGAGAACAAAGGATTTCCACTCCTGCCGCGCCAAGGCAGGCCAATCACGCTTCATCCCGGACCTCGAGCTCGTTCTTCAGCGCCGCGGCGCCGGTGAGCATCTGCTGCGCCGAAAGCCCGGCGATCGCGCCGAGTACGTTGATCGTGTCCGAGTCGCGCAGCCGCAGCAGCCGGTCGGTAGAGATACCCCCCATCGCCCGATTCCACTGGCTGAACGTCGCCGGCAGCGAGCGGCGAACCGGCTTCGCACGCTGCGCGACCTGGCTCAGGGCCTTCGCCATCGGCATGCGCACGCGTTCCATGCCGCGCCGGCTGATGCAATAGAACTCGCCCGGCGCCAACGTGTTGAGGTCGGTGAACTCGATACCCGAGCCGCGGAACTGCGGCGCAAGTGCGAACCAGACCGTCGGGTCTTCCTGCGTACCGATGAGCGTCAGGTTCTTGTCGCTAAACACAGAACGATTCAGCGAGGACGTGTAACGCAGCGCCGTGATCATGATGTCGACTGCGCGCTTGCGGCCTCGACCGACGAGATCATTGATGATGTCAGTCGCCTCGCCGATGTCTTCCTTGCGCTTGCGCGTCGCGCTGAAAAGTTGCCCTTCGTCGATCATGATGAAGAGCGGCTTGCGGAACTCGTCGGCGCAATCGAGCAACACGCGGCCGTACGGGACGAACTCGGTGGCGTCTTTTGCTCGCACGACAACGATCGGCTTGTCGCGCTTCGTCAGTCGCTTGCTCAGTTCGTCCGGGTCGCTAACGGCCGCCCCGTACATGGACTCCATCTCGCTTTCGGGATCGATGAACACGCTCACCCAGCCCTGTTCGGACAGTTGCTCCCCGATCAGCATTCCGGCATTCGTCTTGCCGCTGCCGCGCGGCGCAACGGCCAGCGCCACAATGCCGGTCATGGCGTATTCCGAAAGATCGATGGCGCGACCGCCGAGCTTGAGAGTCGCATTGGCCATTTCCGGCCGTCGGATCACTGAGTGAGTCATACCCCGTCCTCCCGCGCGTCGAGAATGATTTCCTTGATGGTCAGAACCTGCTTGGAATTGAGCGAATAGACGACCGCGAAATCGTCGATCAACTGCTCGTCGATCCGATCCAGCGTCCCATCCCGCTTCGCCCTCGCCAGCATCTTGCGCAGGCTGGCCCAGTCTTTCCCGGCTTCCGACGTCGCGCCGCCGCCGAGTTCGGCCTTCAACTGCTCCATTGTGTAGGGCGCGGCGTCCGGGCCCAGATCGCATGCAAGACGCTCGTTCAGGATGCCGAGTACCTCCGCTATTGGCAGGTAACTGCTCATCTTTCGAGCGAGAGATTTTTCCGCCGGCGTGAAATCACGGGCCGGCGTCTGACTCGCGGTCCCTTCGGGCGTCACGAGCTTGAGCGGCTTTCCGAGTTTGCGCGCTTCCGGTCGACTCTCACATGACCCGCAGACCGCGATCTCGAAGTTGTCGCCTTCCCCGGCATCCAGCGTGCAGCCGCAAAGCCGGCAGCGCATTTGAGCTTGAGCGTTCGTCGCCATGATGATTCCCCAAAATGATCTTGCCGATTCGGGAGGAGCCACGGTCCACGCGCCAAAGCGCGTTCATGCAGGGGGGTGGACTACGCAACAAATCACTTCTTGGCAAGAAGTTAAGAGGTAATCTACACCGGCTCGCCGCGAAAACAAGTCTGAGAAAACAACGATTTGCGGGGGGAATGTAGCCGGAATCGCCCCCCGGTTTGGCGAACCGGTATGAAGCAGCGACTAAAGCGACGGTGAAATGCTGGCGGAATGATCCGCGTCCAATTCTTTCTCGACGCTGATCCTGCCTAGGCCGTCCATCTCGACGTGAACGCGGCAACCACACTGCGCGCAGGAACCATCTCCCTTGCAGCCCGTTCCGGCGCGGCGGCCGCGACGGTGAAGCTGCGACTCTCCGATCCAGATCCGCGCACCGCACCCTTCGCCAGGGCATGACACAACGATCGCGGATGATTCCCCTTCCGGGAAACCAGTTGCGGCTGGATCCGATGCGAGATGATTGTCCACGGGATTCCCTTCGGGTATCGAGTAGGGGTTGATACTGCTCACGGAACCAGCGTACTGGAGCGGCACCCCGATTCAAGGCACGTCGCTCACTCGCGAGCGAGGTTCCGTTAGTTAGGATGGGATCCGATATGCAAGCGGACGGACGTCGACGCGATCGAGGTAGTCGGCGATCTGCTCGTGGCCGAGTTCGCCACGCGCGAGGATGTCATCGGCCAGTTCGACCAACAAATCCCGGTTGCCGACGAAGAATTCGCGCAGATCTTTCCGCTGACGTTCCTGAAGGGCGTTGATCGTGTCCCGGTTGATCTGCCGTTGCCAGAAGGTAACCGGGCAACGGTAGAAGGCTCCCGCGCTTCCGGCGATGGCAAACCCCGTCGCCAGATTGATCCATTCGGCGTAGTCGTCAGTGCCCCCATTGCCGCGGGAGCCCAACACTGCAAATTCCGCCTCGAGGCCGGCCAGATCGATCAGCATCGCGACATAGGCGTATGTTGCCGGTACCTGCATTGGAGTCAGCAGGACCTCCCCGCCTCTTGAGCTCTCTTCGTCGATCACCGGACGGACCACGACACGCATGTCGCTGGGCCGTTCGGGGAGTAGCCTGTAAAGCAGCGTATGGCCGGCCTCATGGATTGCGACGCGCCGCATTTCCTGGGGGGATTGCGTGTAGGGCCGCACGGCCACTTTCTTGGCGACCGGAGTAGATCGACGCTTGGTCACCAAGGATTCCACCACAGCAACAACAGCAACGGCCGCCAGAGCTGGTATTGCCGCTCGTGGCGAGCCACTCAACGCGGACAGTAGCGCGGAGATATCCGGAGCGCCAAGGCTCAAGAAGAGAACGATGACCGCGAGTGCGAGAGCCCGGACCAGAGCCCTGCGGCCGTCAGGTTGGATCAACTGCGTCAGCCCGATCCACAAGAGGCCCACCAACACGATATCGGCACACAGGTCAAGCGTGAGGGTTCCCTGAATTGGGGGACGCGGAAGCAAGAGGAGAACTACCGCCGCGACTGCAAGCCATGACGCCCCATCGCACGCTATCCTCAGGACACGTTCATGCCATTTGGGTGCCAGCAGCGCGATCCGGTTGCCTAGCTTGCTCATAGAGACGTCCCAGAGAAAACGAAAAGCTGGCAGGAGGTCGCATTGCCCCCTGCCAGCCGACGACGAATCAGATCGCGTCGCCGTTCTTCGGATCGACGAGCTTGACCGTCACAGCGACGTCTTGCTTGCCGTTCGCGTCGGTCGCGGAGTTGACGACGGTTTCGACGCCAGCCTTGACCTTGACCGCGGACTTGAAACCATTCTTCGACACGTCGGGAAGCTGGATCGTGCCAAGGTCCGATTTGAAGTCGCGCATGGAGTTCAGACGGGCGCTGTCATACACGAGATCGAGGAGCACTTCACCGTTCGGCAGCACGCGCGGCAGCACGCCAAAGTCGAAGCCCGTCTTGAGATCCGCGTACGACACGCAGGTCTTGGCCGGATTGTCCTTGCACGGAGCGATCGCGCTGACGTAGGAGATGCTGGTGTGCTCGTCGACGTTGGTGCTCACGCCGTCGGCCGCGGTCAGCACGACCGAGGTCGCCTTGTCGCCCTTTATGCTCAGCGTGATCTGCACAACCTTGGCGTTTGCCGACACCGACGGAATGTCCGCCGACGCCGTGGCGCAGTAGCCGAACATCAGGGCGGCGCTCAGTGCGAAAAGGGCTCGGGTGGGTTTGCGATTCATGTGTCACTCCAGGTTAAGTCACGCCGGCGACATGCAAGCGCGCACGTTCCAGTTCAAAGCAGAGCTTGCTTGCGACTGGCAGATCACGGTGCGCGTCCGCCAGCCCGCTCGGATCACTGCGCAGTGGTCGAGTTTCTGTCGACCACCTTGGCCAGCACAGAAATGGTTTGCGCCATCGAATCGTGCGAACAGGTCTCGATGACCGTATCAACGTCCGGTTTCAGCCTCACTGCGGATTCGAAGCCGCACGTGTACGTCTTCGGAATCTGCACCGTACCCAGCTCGTTGGTGACGTTCTCCAGCGAGCTCAGTTGGCTGTTGGAAGCCTTCTGATCGAGCACGACGTCGCCGTTCTCAAGCACATGCGGCTCCGCGGCGATTTCCAGTCCAGTAACCAGCGGCGAGGTGGTCACGCACATTTCGTTACCGCTCGGGGACGTCCCGCCCGCAATCCCTCCGCCGGCCGTCGACGAATCTTCCTTTTTGCACGGCCCCACATCGCTGACGTAGGTCCCCTGGGTGACTGACCGGTAGTGAGCCGACTTCCCGTCACGCAGAACCAACGGGACGCTCGCCAGTCTCTCGTTCTTCGATTGGACGGTCACCGTGAGCATCACGACCTTGTAGCTTGCCGGCGACACGGCCCGAGCGGCCGGCGCCTCCCACTTCTTGTCCCGGCACTCGACGATGGCGCCGCTGGCATCCAGCGTGATAGTCCCGCTGACCGTACAGGCGCTGTCGAATTTCACATCGGTGGCGGCAGGTTTGCTGCTCGTCACACTTTGCGCATTCGCAGCAGCGCACATGCCGAGAGCGAGCACGGCCCCGATAGCACCGAGGCGACACGTAGCGTTCAACTTCATCACTTCACTCCTCAAAAATTGTTCATAGATGGCTGAGCAAATCTGGCCCGCTCAATCCGGGAAAACGTCGCGATTCGACACGAGGCCATCCAGATTCAAATCCCCGCCCGCCCACGCGACTTCCACTTCGTTCCGTTCATCCCACAACACCAGATTTGCCTTGCAGCAGTGGCTAACCCAGACCTTGCAGGTCTTGCTGCTCAGCAGAACGCCGTCCTGGGTTTCGTCTCGGGAATATTCAAAATCTGCCTGATCGGGGCGACAATTCCCGCAACCGTTCTCACAGGTCCACTGCTGACCTTCTGCCAACTCGGGCAAGACCACGTCCTCGACATGACGTTCTTTCTGGAGAGCGACAGCGGTATCCATTGGTGATCCTCATTAAGCTTGATGCGTGACCGCTCACCGACCGGCTGTAGCGGCTTGGTGCTCGGTCTGGACGAATTCGGTGATCTTCTGCCGCAACGGCGCCAACGCGGAGTTCACTTGCTGAACCTCGTTGGCCATGTCGACGCGATTTCCCGTGGTGTCGATCGGACTGTCGCCGATGCAGAGCGTCCATTGGCCGGTGCTCGACTGGCAGGGATGCGGCAGATCCGTCTGCTGTGTCTGTGCAGCGACCGGACCCGCGATCAGGAAGGAAACTGCCAGCGTCGCCTTCACGAATTTCATGGACAAGCCTTAGGCTGATGTGGAATCAGCCACCTATTATCGGGATCGGGAAAAATCCGACAATTCGGAAACAGGCTGCAAAATAGGGGGGATTTGCGCGATTGTGTGTGCTTTTTGCCCGCTTAGTCGGAAAGAATCGGGGGCACTCGCGCGCCGCCATCGCCGACGCGCAAAAATGAAACCCGTTCGGGATGCGTTCGCCGCCATCGCAACCTGCCGCTGCGTGCTATGCACCAGCCGCGTGTGCTCGTCGATCCGAAACCAGAGCTCTCACCGCAGAGAGGTACCGGTGCAACGTCGGGTGCAGGGAGTGCTCGCGGGTTCCACGGCCGTCAATTCGGCCCGAGCAAACGCATCCTGAACGGGTTGAGGCGGCTCGCCCGCCACGGAGGACATCTTCGAAACCGGAACAGGCGCATTCACGAGATAGACTACCGTGCCTGCCGGCTTCGACGACGAACCAGCCGCGGCGATCGGCATGTTCCACGCGTCATTTGCGCCATGCACCTTGCCCTGCTCGTCCACCCAAAGCAGCTCAGCCTCGCGGGGCGCATCTTCCACCGGCACGATTCGGTCCGTCACGATCAGGACGAGTCCCGGTTTACCGCCCACCGGCGCAGCACGGAACGACACCTCGCTGCGCTCCCCGTGGTATTCGAGAGGCAGGCGCTTTTGCGCTTCTCTCTTGGCATCGTTCATGTCACAGACGAACGCCACGCTCTCGCCCATCGTCCAACCAGGCATGTCGCAGGGGTTCGACCTCGCACCCGCCGGCGCCAGCCCCAGGAAAAGCAGCAACGCACCAATCATCAATCGTCCTTTTTGTTCTTTCGGGTCGTCTTACGGGCTTGCGCCAGCTTTGCCTCTCCCATCACCAGCACCTGGCGCAGAACCAGCAGTTTGTACCGGCATTGAGGCAAGATCACATAGAGGTGTTCGTCTTCCTGCGCCTGACCGACCGTCTGCTCCTCGATCGCGATCCGCAACGCGGTCTTGCAAAGATCCTCGATCGCGAACAACACGATGATCGACAGCACAGCAAACGCATTCGCATCGTCAGGAAAGCAGACACCCAGAAGCGTCATCAGCCCGGTGACGAAAACGGCTTCCTTCGCCTGCCATGGAATCCGGCGGATCGTGGACAGCACCTCGTCAAGCTCCGGTGGCCAGCACGGCGATCAGCGTCACATCGGACGGATCTCCGCCGCGAGCCTTCACTGCATCAACCCTCTCGTTGAAGTCTTGATCCGCGCCGTCGAAGTCGTGGCCATGATCTTCCACCGTTCCGGCAGAATCATCGCGGACTTCGTAGCGCTCGATATATACGGTTGCTGCTCTCAACATGGGTTCCCTCACTCTCTCCCGTCTAAACCGCGCGCCCACTGGCCGCTTCCTTTCAATTCTGGAGGATCCGGCAGGATTGGACCGCTCGAAAACGAAGCGCATCTGGGCGTACTTTCGCCTTCAGATTACCGGCGATCGAAGCCGATTCAAGGGGGATCAGTTGGAGGGAGGGTCGAACCGGAAACGGAGTTGCTCGCCGGCCTCAGCGTCGAGCGGCTGCAGGATGACGTCCTCGCGCCGAACCCATTGCGGGCTGACACGGCTCGACACGCCCTTCTGGAACTTGACGAAGTCACCGTTCGGGTGAACCTCGACGATGTAACCGTAGACGAAGCCACCCGTAGGCTCCGGCACCTTGCAGGCGCGACCCTCAGACTCAAGCGCCTCTTCACGGGTCAGGCTCAATCCGGCCTCCCCTTCGTCTGCTCGTAGCTTGCCCAGGCCAGGATCGCGTCGTCGATATCCTCGTTCCGGTCCGGAAACCTGCGGACAAGCTCAGCCCTCAACGCCGTTACCTTGCGGATCTGCTGGAACCGCGCGATGTTGACCGCTGCGCGCAGCATTTCGAACACGCCCTCAGTCATCGACGCACCGGATCGCCATTCGCGCTTCGGCGGTAATCTGCGCCTCGAGCTCGGCCACGGCTTCGGCGACGATTTCATCATCGCCAGCCCGGTAGCGTTCGCCGGCCTGGTCAATCGGAAGCACGACTGCCTTCGACCAGCCGAACTGGTCGGCGGTGATGTCCGCGACGAAGCTCACGCCGCCCGGTGTTTTCCCTTCTACCCAGTAATGGCCATTCCACATGCCAGCCTGGTCGATGGCGCCTTCACGGAGATCTCCATCGCCCCCGCGCACGGCCACCGCGCACTTGCCGAACTGATCGAGCGAGTTTCGCAACAGGATCGCGCCGTAAGCGCATGTCCCCCTAGTTCTCGCGATGTTGCTGGCAGAGAGCACGCGATCGAACACATCCCGCATCATTGTGGTGAGCCGTGCCACCTCTTGCAGGTCCGGGTCACAGTCAACGGCGATTTGAGGGCCCGGCCAGTGATCCTTGGCCGGCTTCCATTTCGGATTGTCAGGCTCGACCTTGCGCATGGTTTCCAGCGCGTCCGGATCCCGGTAGTCCGCCATGCACCGAACGCAATCACCGCCGCAGTCACCGGTGTCCGGTTTCCCGGGCTGGTCGAGATGCTGGCCGCAAATTCGGCAGGCATGCGGATCAGGCTGTTGCGGCATGACATGTTTCCGTGGCAATAGACGGCCCATGATAGCAGCGGGCACCGGCAGAACAAGCGGGTGCACAAACGCAAACAGCCCATCCACCGAAATGGTGAATGGGCTGTCTGGGTACGATTCAGACCTAGGTTATGCGGCCATGAGTCGTTTGATGATGCCGTCGGCATCGCCACAGAACGGCGCCAGCATGTCGAGCGTCAGATCGATAGCCCGTTTCCGGGCTTCGAGCGTCAGCCACGGCTTGCCGATCGCCGCCAGACTCGGGAGCTCCGCCATCGCTTCCAGCAGCAGATTTTCGGCCTGCATGCGGGTGTTCTCAGCTTCGAGCAGCGGACAGTTGTCCGACGCTCTGACCTTGAGCCCTGCCGCATCGCGTGCCTCGAAACACTGCTTGAGGAAGATCGCGAAGTCTGACTCTTCCAGCATGTACGATCGCTTCCGGTCGAGAATGACCACGTCCTCACACCCATGCCCGACATACTTCCTTGCGATGCGAAACTGATGCCGAGTCAGGATCTCCGTTTCGTACGCGACGACGACCGGGCGGACTACATCCTCATGAGCCATCGAGAGCAGCAGGTTCTCTGCCGCCCGGATCATGTTGACATTCGGGACAAACTCGCCTGACATGGCCTTCGTGATCTGCTCGTTGACCTGGGAATCGACCTTCTGCGCGATCGATTCCGGGAGATCCCCGATCTGGCTGTCGCAGCCCATCCAGTCACTATCGGCATGCCATGCCTGACTGCCGACAGGACGGAACTCGTGATGCTTTTCCGGCCGGCCCGACTCGCCTTGGCGAACGACGCATCGCCATTCGTAACCGTCGATCACGACCGGCGTCGATACGAAGAAATGCGTGCCGGCTTTGAGGCCAGACGATGCACCTTGAACTGCTTGAGTCATGTTCCTGCTCCTGAGTAACGCGAAGCAGGCCCCGTGGCGGGTGACTGCCCCGCTTGGGTAAAAAGTGACTTTCCAGATGTGGCCGGTTAAACCTCGGTTCCGCCAATCCAACAATCGCCGAGATAGGCATCCGCTACGTCGCCATCTACGGCATGCACAACGCCCTCATGGTTGAGCGACTGGACGATAGCGTCACCCGTCCATGGAACGGATGGCGAGACGCTGAAAACGACATTCCCGGTTGGCCCTCGCACAGAAAGGATCGCGTTTTCACGACCGATGAGCAGGTCCCGCTCGCCAACGTGGATCGGGCGCCCTACCAGCTTTATGCCGCATGCTGTCGCATCGTATGCGCCCTGCTCGATTCCACGGATCAGTACCGGCTTCGGATATCCGAACTTCTCGAAATCCGGAACGCCGCCACATTCCTTAAGGAAGGCGTCAGCGTCCACGCCGTTTTTGGCTGCGTGGCCTCGAAACTCATCAAGCCTTTCCATAGCCCGCTTGATCTTCCCTTCGCGATCTTGCAGTTCCAACGCCAAAATATGGCCATTCCCTCGCGCCAGTTGCACCCCGTGAAGAGCCGCCTCCTGCTCGCGCAAAACGTTCAACGCATGGTTGACGTAGAACTGAACAGACTGCGGGATCTTTGTTTCGTGCATTCTCTTTCTCCTTGCTTGAGTGACACGAAGCAGAAACCCGGGCGGGTAATTGCCCCGCCTGGGGTGACCTTCAGGCTACGACGCGTACGGCGGTGAGGATGACGCTCGAGTCGAAGTTGCGCTCGCGTCCGCTGACGAAGTAGACACAGACGGTTCGGCTGTTGATCAGCTCCACCCTTTTGACCTCTTCGTTCTGGTGATACGGCAGCACGTCCCCGGATTGGAGATCCGCCGGCTTTGCTTCGATATGGCGCCGCGATTGCTTCTGCTCGTGCGCGACCGACGCAGCCCACGACTTGTACTCCGCCGTGCCATTCTTCTTCAGCCATTCCTGATGCTCTCGCATTGCGGCGACGCTGTGGAAGCCGAGGGCTTTCGCCTGTTCGAGGCTTTGGCACACCGCCGTCCGCTCCCAGCCATCTTGTGGGAATTCCTCGCCCATCACCTCCGCAACTTCATCGACGAGATCGACGCGTTTTACGGCGATGAAGGTCGCCAGATCAAGCCGCGTTACGCCGTCGATGTTGTCTGCACGTACCGAACTGAGTACGCGATACACGTCCACCTTGCGCAACTGGTCGATCGAGTCAGCCGCGATCTTGATGAACTGCTCGAGGTCACTGGCTTGTCCGCGGTCGCCGTGCGCATGCACATAGACATCGACATGAGGCAGTTCACGCTGAAGCGCTTCCCATGCGGCATATTCCGCCGGCAGGGTTGCCTTCACGTATGCTCGGTCTCCAAACTGAGATGCTTTACATCCAATCCCTGCGGCGTCTCTCGTTGGAATTGCGGCACAATGGCCTCGGGAGTTTGTGTAAATGTCCCAATTGCCGTGGTTACAGATGAACGTCGGAAAGTTCTCGGTGTTATAGACACCATCCCTTTCGGGCTTGACCGTTGGTTCCGTCATTTTCCTGCTCCTGATGTCGCGAAGCAGGCTTACCCGTGCGGGTAACTGCCCCGCTTGGGTTGAGATACTGCCCGAGGGCAGATTGATGAGATTGCGGCGGTGCCGCCAGGCTGGGTGATGGTCCAGCTACCAGTGAAAGCGGGTCAAGTATATCGGAATTTCCAGACAGGAAGTAACGCGGAACCATGACCTGCTCGAGAAAGCAAAAAGCCACGGACCCGAAGGTCGGTGGCTTTCTGGTACAGCGTGGACTACGCCGCGGATGCATGCGGCTTCTTGATGGGCGTCGAGGTGCCGGTGAGATCCTCTACCGTCACGTTCGACTCGACGTTCAGCTCCTCATCGCGTTCCGGCTCGAACTTGGCATCCAAGATGGACGCAGCTTCCTGCTCGTTCGGTGAAGCCTTGAACCAGCCGATGTAGGCGGTAGCACCGAAGTTATGCCGGTGCGTGATCAGGAACGGCTGTAGGCCGTCGACCGTTGCCGCGCGGCGCAACAGGTCTGCTGCCTGGCGCCGTAGCTTGACCGCATCCTCTGCTGCCTGCCCTGCGGCTTCCACATCGAGCGGAGCGACTTCCGTGACCGTCCAGTTGCCTTCGAGGCTCACCATGCATTCACCGGTTTCGGTGGACGCCATCGCGTCTACGATTCGCGCCAGCAGTACCGCCGGCGGAGCCGTGCGAGACGCATTGTCGACGCTCGTGGCGTATACCCGCAACATAACGCAGACGAACACCTTGCGATCGGTCGGCTCCTGCGCATCGTCTTCCGAAATCCATCCCCGCACGACGGAAAGGATTCCGGCCGGGAACTGCCCCTCGGTCATAGCAACTTGGCTGAAACCTCGCGCTTCTTCGTCAGCGAACTCGCGAGTGCACAGATCGGCGTCGGTAAAGCCCGTCGCCTCGAACGTGACATTGAACGGGACCATGCCCCGACGGGAAACCACGGTGGATTGAGACATATCCTGCTCCTGAAAAGTGCGAAGCAGGCCCCCGGCGGGAAGCTGCGCCGCTAGGGTTGTGCACGAAATAGTGCGTTTTGGGCTGGTTTCGGTCCAGCTACCGTCGAAAATCAGGCATCAGTATATCGCGGAATTCCTGACGCGAAGTTCCTCGATGCCGCACAGGTCAGTTCGAGTCTTGCGTTGGCTGCGACAGATACTTGGTCACGCCGTCCGGCAGATGTACGACGCCGTCTTTCGACTCGGCAGCCGCCTTTTGCACCGCATCGACGTTCGCCTTGAGCTTGGCGCTCTCGCCTTGCACGTAGCTCGGCCACGGCACGAACGGCTGGGCGTAGTCGCGCCCCAGCCTGATCGATTTCGGGCACCGATAGACAGCGGTATCGGCCTTCAGGCGCACAAGGATCTCGTCGCCACTGCAGGTCATCTGCTCACCCGTGAAGCCGACGTCCATCGAGCCGGATCTGTTGACGTCACGAAAGAAAATCCAGTGGTCGATGGCGGTCCCGCAGACATAGAGAGCTGCGAAGACCGCCCAAAGCGACAGGCCGAACCTCAGATTCCCGCCCGACTGGCCGGCCCGCGCGGCCGAAACGAACTTGATCCCGAACAGGATCAGGCTCAGCAAGCCGACGACGAAATACGCCAGCGGCGTCCAGTTGTAGGCAGCTCCGCCGATGCCGCCAAACAGGTTGAACTGAATCAGCTCCGTTCCACCGAGGAAGGCGATCGATGCCACCAGGCACGTCAGCATGTGCGCGCCGCCGATCAGAGGTCCCTTCCCCGGCTTTCCGATTTGCCGGATGGCGGCAAAGATATTCGCGTACATCAGGAAGGCGGTGATAGCGAGAAACGGCATAGTGGCCTCAGAAATAGGTGATCCCGCTCACTCGAGCGGACTGCGCGCCGCACCGGAGCGATCCATGCGGCGCAACCAGCGGCTCGGCATTTTACTGCGCCGGGTTGTCATCCGGGTGGTACCACCGTATCAGGGGGAGATCCCGATTCAAGGGGGAGTGAGGATCCGGGTGTGTTCCCCACCGGTTACAGCTGCTCGATTCCCTTGGTCAAAGCCGGCCCGCCCGGGCAAGCACAACAGCATCCGCGTATTTGATGGGCTCGCCCAGAAATTCCGAAATCCGCGCATGGAGCAGCGTCGACTCTTCCCATGGCTTGTCACTGATGTGCTTCAGCGCCTCGCGCAGAAGCCCGACCGCCAATTCGTGTTGAACCGCATCGATCCAGTACTGCCCTGCCATGTCCACTCCGTGGCCAGTCGTTAAGCCGGAAGGCTCTCGACCGGAATCGTTTTAGGCATCTACTGCGGCGGAACGCCGAGGAAGTCGTCTCGGGAACCCGCCACATGTACGATGATTTTTCGCCACACCAGGCGAGCGCCCTCCCGCACCCAATCGAGGGCGTTGCGCGGGGGAACGGATCGGGGAGCGACGCTTTGCATAATGCGAAATTTTCCGTCAGACAGTTCACGTGAACAATCGATAAACGTTCACAAATAACGGGGGATTTCCTGAACGGAAAAGCCCGCGGCCTTCTCAAGAGAGAAGACGCGCGGGCTTGGTTTGCTGCGAACTGCTTTTCACATCACTGCGGACCGGCGCCCTGCTTGAAGGCTCCGGACGGCAGCGTCCAATCGGTCGTGGCGATCCGAATTGGCACCGTATATTCGGTTGAGAGCGCAAGGGCAGCGGTCTCTTCCTCATACCCGTACGGCGTGCCTTCATCGGCCAGTTGATGAACCGACTTCGTGCGGTGAATCGTGAGACCGAACTCACTTTCGAGATCGGCGATCCGCACGAAGCGCACCGGCATCAGCTTTCGCTCGGTCGCCCGCTGGTGGCAGTCCGAGAAGATGCAATGCGCGCAGGACACACGGTTGAAACCAAGGTAGTACGCCGGATGCGGACGTACACCGAAACGCTTCATGATGTCCCACACCTGCTCCTCGGACCACTGCAGTACCGGACGCCAGTGATCGACGTGCCGGCTCTGCGTGTGGCAACGATCCGGCTCGTTGGCAAGGTACTTCGACCGCGCTGCGGACTCTTGAGCGCGCTCCCCCGTACAGACGAGGGTGCGGATACCCAAAAAGCGATGCTGGTTCCGCATCGCCGCGGCGCCGACGTCGACCTTGAGGCTGGCTGAGCACCAACGCTGAGACAGAGCCGCCGTGACCTGCGGAAACTTGCGTCGCGTGTTCTGCGGCCCTGCTCCGCCGGCCTGAATCAACCCGTCCGGCGTTTCGGCCATGACCGGCGCGGTGGACTGGTTCTCGCGAAGCATCTCGCGAAGAAAACCGCCCTCTCGCCAACTGAAGTACAACGGCAAACCGAATTCCGCTGCGAACTGCCGGCAGTAGTCGCTGGTCACCGGCCAATCCATGAAGGATTCACCATGCCCGTCGACGTCGTGATGCCAGAGCTCGATGCGACTCGGATCGATGCCAATATCGAGCAGGTGCAGGACGGTAGCTGCCGAGTCCTTGCCCCCGCTGAACATGACGACATACTTGTCGTATGCATGCGGATCAAACGCGACCGGTGGGTCGGCATCCGCAGGAGGATCCACCTCGAACAGCAACTGCTGCTGTGGAGGCCGACCGTTTAGTGCTTCCAAGATGCTCTCCATGGCCGTGAGGCCGAATTCGCGAGCATCACCCCCAGCGGGAGCGAAATCCCGCGAGGGTTGAATGTGACTTTCCGTACCACTGCTGACAGGTGCCCTGCCTGAATCTCCAGACGGCAGCGCCCAGTCGGGTGGTCAGGAATACGTGCGGTTGACGTTGCGCTTCGCACTGCGTTCACGAATGAGGCGGCGGAACAACTTGACCGCGTCTCCCCGTTCTTCAAGCTCGAAGCACTCCCACACGCGCGCATGGCCGTTGTACGGCCGCGCTTTCACGTGATAGCAAGGCCCGTCAACACCCAACGAAATGGCCTGACGGTCGTCGTTCAGCGTCGCACTATCGAGGTACCCGCATGCGTGAGCGAATCGGGTCAGGAAATTGTTGGACCGGACGAACTTCGGTTGTTTTGCGGCTCTCATCTGCTTCTCTCAGAAAATCTGCGGGAAGCAGTCCCGGCAGGGAGCGCGTCCCCGCATGGGTAAAAGTGAAGCGAGCATCCCCCTTGCGGAAGCGATGTCCCGCCAAGGGTGGATGCAACTTATGCCGCGACAGCCTCGGCCCGCACAAACGACGTAAATGAAATCGACGTCGCTTGTTTGAACGCCAGCAACGCATGGCCGAGGGCCTTGAAAACCGATACGAAAGGCGGAACGCTGACGGCCTGGCCACATACTTCATGACCGAACGTCTGCGTGACTCCTTGCAAGAGATCCTCCCAAATCCCCTTGCAGCGAGCATGCTCGCGTACCGTGGGAATGCGGAGAAGATCCGGGTCGGCCGGATGCTGCAGGAAGGTTCCGGTGCTCTGACGCTTCGCGAGCGTCTTGTTGAGCGTCGGCACTTTGGGAGATTCTTCGTTGACGATCGTCATCTTGAATCCCTTCCCTGCCGCTTCGTCGCGTTCCTGCTTGTCCTTCAGGTACGTGAGAGGCGACCAGCACTTATCGTCCAGCGCGACGACCTCCATGATCTCGCCCAGCTTGCGAGCCTGAGGCTCGGGCCGCTCGACCAGATCGAAGGAGAACTCGACGCCCTGCGTGACCGCGATCATGCACATGCGTTCACGATGCTCGAGCATGTTCCATTCGGCCGCATTCAGCACCGTCTCGTAGACGACATACCCGAGGTCTCGGAACATCGAGCGCGCGATCGCGGCCGACGCCGTGTTCAGCCAGCCGGGCACGCACTCGATGGCAACAAAGGCCGGCGAGGTTTGAGCCACCGCCGCCAGTGCGGGTACGATCAGATGCCCAACGTCCGGGTGCGACTCCGGGAACTCAAGCTTGCGCTTCGTTCGCCCAGCGTTCGATGCCCCGCTGCACGGGATACCGAGCACCATGCCGTCAAGCTTGGGCAGTTGAGACATCACCCAGCTGTCGAACACCACTTCCTGCATCGGAGCCGTCAGCAGGATGGTCTGCGCGTCGAAAACCGGGTTGTGCTCGATCGCATGCTCCATGCAATCGTCCCGTATCTCGTTCGCGAGTGCCAGCCGCGAGCGGATGCCTGCCTCTTCCAGCCCCGTATGAGCGGCTCGATCGAGGATGCCGATTCCCGACGAGAACGAACCCATGAGCAGCGGTTCGTCATTCTCGAGCTTCGACTTCAGCCGGTCGAGCCGTTCCTTCGCGCGGACTTCCGATGCGATCGGAAGCACGAAGATTCGGCGCAGCTGCACCACGATGCGGACGGCCGTCAGGCCCATGCGAACGAAGATGCCGAGGAGGCTTTCATTCTGGATGTCGATCACCGGAACCTCGCGCTCACGCACGACCTTCTTGGATACGACACGCTCGCCGTCGTCCGACGCCTCGAGGACCAACATGCAGCGGTCCTCGTCGAGCTTGGCTTTGAGCTTCATGCCCGGCAGGAAGCCAGCACGGCTCGCCTGAGAGCCTTCGATCCACAGCCGCGGCGTGCCTTTGTTGCTGCCCAGCTTGCGAATCTCCATGCCTTGAAGGGATTTCATATGCTTCTCCAGGGGGACGTGCGAGAAGCGCTCCCTGCGGGAACGCATCCCGCAAGGGTTGAAAACAAGGTGGATTACTTCCTGAACCAGGCCGCCGTCTCGAAGAGGTGCCGCGCGGCGTGGTCGTGTTCGTCGAACGCGACCATCTTGCCGCCGTAGCCTTCCGCGACGGCACGCTCGATCGCGACGTCGTAGTGCTCGCCCTCGTCGATATCGACATCGGAAACGGGCAATTCGAACGTGCGGATCTCGGGAACGCCTTGCGAGTTTTCGCAAAGGACCGCCACCTTGATGCTGGTGCGCTCCTCGTCGACGTTCGCCTTCAGACCGAGCAGACGGTACAGATTGTCTTCGGCCTGATTGAGCTCGGCAGATTGCCGGGCACCTTCCGCGTGCCCATCGTCGGAAAGACGATGGTCGCCGCGCAGGAACGACGCTTCGCCGTGAGCCGCGATCGCCGCCTTGACGCGATCGGCCCAACTCGACGGATACGCGACCTCATCCCAGGCCTCGCCGCGGGTCAGTTCGGTCCCGTCGGGCAACACGGCCGTGGTGATATCGATCTGGTTCTGATTCGCCGGATCGCCGCGTTCGACCGTGGCCTGCTCGATACTCTGCCCCGGACGACGGAACGGGTATTCGATCAGCACGTGACCGTTTTCGTACATCAGTCCATTGGCCTCGTACTCACCCGGGCCATCGGCATCGGTTGCCTTGACCAAGACTGCGTACGGAAAGACCTTCCCCACGAGAATCGGGGCGATGAACGACTTGATGTTTTGCTGTTTCATGTGTGCTCCAATGAACCGCGAAGCACACGCCCACCAGGGCCGAGATGCCCCGCATGGGTTTAGAATCACCGGATGGTGAGAATCGACTGCGGTCAGACCGCACCGCAATAAGGCTAGATTTCGGACTAGCTGCCGTTGGGAAAACGGACTTATTTTGCCACAAACTTCCTGATGGGAAAATTCCCCAGCTCGGCACACAAAAAAAATCCCGCCGGCACTCCCCAAAGGGAGCACACGGCGGGCGGCTTTCAGGCTGATCGATTACACGTCGATCGATGGGGTCGACGGCTTGTGCCCAGGCTCCGACTCAAGTTCCGAGCTCGAAATCACTGCGCAGCTACGCACGTGTGGGTGCTCGTCATGCAAGAGCGTGTTTCGGGCGACGTCATCACATTTCGCATACAGCATGCTTGCGACGACAGCCCTCCCACCTCGATCAAGTTCGCGGAGGTCCGACTCCAAGATCACCGCTTGTTGACTCAGGGTGGATATCTCGGCCTCGCGCAGCTGATACAACTGATGCACGACCGCATGAGGCATCGAGCCTTTCACCGGATATTGCTCAGCGAGCATTCGCGACGTAACCGGCTTTTCCAGCAGTCCGATTGCGCTGTTACGACTCGCGCGAGACGCCACCAGATAACTCCGGGTCGCCTCGCCGGCTTCCTCCAATGCCTCCTGAATCAGACCGTCCTCGTCCGGGAACAGCCCTTTCATCTGGTTGACCTGAATCTCCAGTGAATCGACTGCACCGTAGAGCGATCCGGCCACTTCCTTCCAGTTCACCTTGGTAGACGCGATTTCAGGCTTGCGCCCTTCCCGCGCCGCCGGCAGTTTCCCCTCGTTTGCTCCGGCTTCGCGAGCCAAGGCATTTTCGAGAGCGACAGCCTCCTCTCTCAGCCAGGACGGTGTATCCCCGCCGAAAGCATCGAGCAGCGCCTTTGCAGCGTCGCGAACGGTCACTCCAGGCTGTTTCTGGTCCGGAACGTCATATCGGTTCCAGATAGCTTCCACGGCCGTCTCGATCCCCTCCAGATACGCGGGCAAGCGGATGTCGATTCCGGCCACAGCATGCGCCAACATCATCGACTCCAGGCCGTCAAGCGCAGCTTTGGCTTCGGAACTGTCATCGTCGTCGTGCAGCGAAGACTCGATCACACCGCCTCCCTGGGGCAACAGCGTAATCACGATGTCATAGGCAGCGAGCCTTATCTCTCGAGACCCATTCGCCCGCGGTTTCTCGTCGCGCTCCAGATACGCCTGAAGGGCACCAACGTCCAGCATCGGAGCGGTACCCTCGAGAATCGCCAATCGGGCCTTCTCACCAGCGTCCCGCGTGTCGAATGGTCCGGCGATGTTTTCCTGCCGGTCAACGTCGAAGACAACGAACGGTGCATTTTTGCCGTCACCAGCGAAATTGCCACACGGATCCGTTCCATCGACAACCAGACTTCTCTGAACAGTGGCCGAATTGATCGCGTGTCGCACCGTATCTGGCAATTCGATGAAGTCATCAAGGTAGCCTTCCACGATGAACGCTATCGCTTCGTCAAACGTCACCGTCTCGGCAAGGCTGACGTAGGCGCGGGCCTCCGAAATCAGGCCATCGGCACGCTCGCCCTCAACCGTGAAGATTCCGCCTTGCCGAACGTGCGGGACCGCGCGAGCGTCGATTTTGACCGACGGCGCTGTCTCATTGACCTCGATCACCACGTTCGACGCCTGCATGCGCTGTACCGCCGCCAGGATGCTCGTAGCAATGGGGTTCAAAGGGGCTTTCACCGCGGCGGAATCCGCTTCAGCCTGGAACCCACGGGGCCCGCGAAATGCATCAACGCGGAAGTCAGCCTCAGCAGCCAGTTTCCACGCAGAATTCCCGAGAGGATGCAGTTCGTCGCCGCTACAGGCTTCCTGATTCTCGGCAAGGCCGCATTCTACAAAGGCATCGAGCATCAGCATGTTCGCGTCACAGAAGTCATGGGTATGGCATACCCCTGCGCTTTCTTCGACGCGGTTCCGTTCACGGACGAGTGTGAGTTCCGCTTCCGTCAACGACAACGCCAATTGACGGCAGAAGGCGATTGCTACACGTACTGCCGCTTCGTGAAACTGGGCAACAACCGACTTGCCGCTTTGCTGGTTCATATGTGCTCCGTTGATTGAATCGCGAAGCACACAGCCCACCGGGACTGAGATGCCCCGCATGGGTTTGAAATAGTGGCCGGTGAACCCAGCCTAAGGATCAAATCCCGATCCCGGGCGACAGCGGAATTCCGCCATCGACCCGGTACCGGTATCTCGTCATCTCCTGACGTAGAGCCAGTAGAGAACGCACGCCACGAGCCACAGCAGCCATGCGACACAGAAGACGCCGTCGAACGCCGGCTTCAGTGTCTTGTGCCTGGCCGTAGCCCTGCCCAGTTGGGCGCCTACGAAACCACCTCCGAGGGTGATCAGATGCAGCCATGTTTCCTTGATGCGCTTCTCCCGCTCCACTGCCCTGCGTTTGTCTTCGACGAACATCACGAAGGCAACGACGTTGATGCAGAGGAACAGGATGCGGAACGCACCGGGAAACAACGGCGACAACACGATCAATCCTGACACGAAGGCAAGTCCGGTCAGTTCCCGAAACGGTTTCGGCTTTGCTTGAGTCTGCATACCCCTCCTTTCGGGATTGAACACGACGAAGCTCATCCCCGATCGAGGCCGGGAAGCTCGTCGAACTTGGTGAAACTGATGCCGGCGCCGGTGTAGGTAGCGATTTCGCCGTACACGACGACGCGATCGACCTGCAACTGCGCAGCACGCGCTTCCTCGATCAGCTTCTTGTAGGTAGCGCGATTCAGTACGCCGTTGACGACGAAGATACCGGTCCCCTTGGAGACGGCGGTAGCTCGTACGAAACCTGCGAGATACTGGTACCCATCCAACGGAGAGACCGCGGCGTAGCTATACATCCCCAGCACCTGCAACTTCAGTGATGCTGACGGCACATTGTCTGCCGCTGCGGATTCAGCTTGCTTCGCCGCCTCGCGGCGAGCTTCGTTCTTCGCCACCGTGTAGTCGCCATAAGCCATTCGATCGATTCGAGCAAAATCGAGCCCATGTTCGTCACACAGAAAGCGAAGGTCCGCCAGCATGCCGAGAACGGTCTGCTCGATTCCTACCGGAGTCGCCGGATCGGATTCGAACGTCTGGTCTGCAACACGCCACGTCTTGAGGGATTGCCCGACACGCACAACCCGCATGCGCGGGCTGTAGATCAGGTCCTCGGAGAACTCCGGCATCTCTGCCGGAACCTTGATGTCGACAGAAACCGTGTCTGCCGTGTTGGTCTGCATATCCTGCTCCTGATGACGCGAAGCAGGATCCCAAGCGGGAACGTGCCCCACATGGGTTGAGTAAAGGCGGCAAAGCCGCTTCTGGCTGGAAATGGCCCAGCTACCGTCGAAACTGCCGAGAATCTTACCAGAACAGCGGCATTCCGGGCCTAGTCGGACTTGACGTCACTGGTGGTGTCGGAATCCGGTGGCGATACGGGTCTGTTCTGGTGCGTCTTGGTCGTCGATCCGGATGTGCCGGTCAAAACCCTCCCAACGTCGGTGTCGACCTTCGGATCGAAGAAAACTACGCTGCCGCCTTCGGCGATGATCCGGCTCATTTCATCCATTCGCTCTTGCGTCAGTACGTCATTCTGCCGGCCATGCAGCACTTGATGGCTGGTTCCGAAAATGCTCGCCGGCGAAGGCCCCCAACTGCCATCCGCACCCTGCGTCCAGTGCTTCGGCGTGAACGAAACACCATCCTGGCGAGGATGAGTGTCCAGCATGCGCAGATCGTCGTGGATGGTCGGCATATTCGGGTCGAGGGGAATCTGTTCGCCCGACGACAATCGGCCAGCCATGAGGGTCTTCATATCCTGCAGGATGTAGCGGCCGACATCCTCGGGAGGGGGCATCCGAAGATTGGCGGGCTCACGCCATTCCTGCGAGAATTCCGGCGGCTCGGAGCGGTTCTGAAGTTCGGTCCATTTGACGATTTCCGCGACCCTCGGCTTGTCGCTGCGCTCCATGCGGACCACTACATCAATGGCTTCATGAATCGTTTCGACGCCTCGACCGCCCAACAATTCCGTCAGTGTTGGGATCACGTCCACTATGCTGCGCGCGTACAGGGTCCCTAGACCACCGCCATAAGCGGTCCAGGAGCGCAGAACGTTGAAGGCGATGCTGTCCCGGATCTCGTCGAAGGCCACTCGACGATGGCCAAAGTGCGGGTGTTCGTCCGGCCCGCGTTCAATCTTCACGAACCGGTCGACATTTGGCGGATATTCCGCGTCGCCTCGTGTCACCTCGCAGACGACGAATTCGTCCCCGGGAGCACGAATCGCCATTTCGTTGAGCAGCACATGCATCAGAAGCGATTTGCCCGACGAGGTAGCTCCGATGATCAGAACCGACTTTCGTTGGTCGATCATCTGATCGAAACGACGACGGTGCTCGAGCGAAATGATTCCGTCGGCAAGCAAGGCATCGAGGGTCGACGGAAAAGGTCGCTTCACCCTGAAGACATCCGTGACGCTGGAGAAATCTAGATCCCACGTCACGGCGTCCGAATACCCGAGTTCGGCGAGCCGTATGCGCAAGTCCTGGTAGGAGAACAGAAAGAAACGTACAGCGTTATCTTCACCAACCGCCAACGCGGCGTTCAGCGCAGCCAGGTTATTGTGGCCAAGCGCACGCGCGAGAGCTTCAAGCACATGGGAGTGTTGAACGCCCGGCAACTGTTGCCTGACCGCCCGCTTGAGTTGATTGAAGGAATTCCGGCTGAGAAATGCTGACGGCATGACGAGTCCTTTTGATCAAAGTCTACATACCGGCGATTCCATGCAGACCTGACAAAAGGTCGTCCTGCGAAGAGAGAGTAAGCCGCCTGTTTAACCCGCCGGCAGGTTGGGATGGCATCCAGCGGATAGCCTAGCACACGCCCCCAGGCGCAGCAATTCCCCGCGGAAATGAAAAACCCGCCGAACGCCCCGAAGATCGGGACGCGCGGCGGGTTCATTCAGAGCTGGACCAGCTTGTAGTCATTGAGCACGACGCTGCGTGCCTTGCGAAGTTCCGCCTGGATCTGAGCGTCCGTCGGGTCCTTCATGTAGTAGGAAACAGCGACGTCGTCGCCGGCGTCACGGTGAATCCATGCGTCGACGCGATGTGTGTACCCTTGCTTCTTGTACTTCTCGTCGTTCTTGGCCATTCGACGGGCTGCCTTCTCCCGCCCTTTCTCGAACTCCGCATTGAGCTCGCCCATGAAGCATCGCTCGCACTTCTTCTCCCGGTTCGTTCGCACGGTATCGGGATCGAAGGCGGGCTTGCTGCACTTCACACACGAGATCACGCCGATCGTCTCGAGCAGCCGGCTCATGTCACCGACCGTCGCATCTGCGAAAGATAGTTCTTTCTCGTGGACGAACGCATTTCCGCCGCCGTCCGACATGGTCACCTTGATCTGGAAACCGTACTTCGAATTCATCCAGGAACACGGGGAGACCTCGGCCTTCAGGATTGCGCCAGCGACTTCGCGCGAGACACTCGCCTTTTTGAGATCCGTTTCCGGACTGGATTGCTGATTCATAGCTCTGCTCCTGTGCAATGTACGCGAAGCAGACGTCCCGGCGGGATGAATGCCCCGCAAGGGTAGATAGCCGGGGTTCCGGCCGACATGGAAGTGCGAAAAAAAATCCGCGTTTGGCTGGAATATGGCCCAGCTACCAATCAAAGCAAAGGCATTGTGCCATAGTTTCCTGACAGGAAGTAATCGCACAAAAAGGCAACCCGCCAGCACCCCGAAGGGACTGGCGGGTCGTCAGCTGCATCAGATCACTACGAGCGCTGCTTTGCAGCGGTCTGGGTGGCCGCGTACTTCTCGGCCATCGTATCGAGTCGGTCGGTTTCGACGCTCGGCGTGTCGTACGAGTTCATGCCTCCCGGATTCGACCCACGCCAGGCGGCGCAGGCGGCTTCCATGGTCGGATGCCCCATCGAACACCACATGAAGGTGTCGTAGTCGTACTCGACATCCCATTCCGGATCGTCACCCGTCTGGTAGTAGTCGAAGAACCCCCGACTCCAGGTGCCGTTCCGGCTGGGCCACACTACGTTTTCGCGATTTCGGCTCATTGCGGTTTCAAAGATGACGAGGATGTCCCCCGCGCGGGGAGGCTTCCCCGCGCGGGTTTGGACATCAAGCCCGGTCACGCTTACGCGGCCGGGCCATCTTGAACGGACGAAATCTCCGCACGTTTCAGAACAGCGCTGCCTGCTGCAACTGGCGTTGCGAAGCTGGCAACGGTACGGCCACGTCAACGACCGGCACGACATCCGCCAGTCGCCCTTCCACCTCGAACGGGTTTGTGTCCCACGTCGAGCGTCTCAGCTTGGCATTGAAGCCAGCCTCTCCGTTTCCGACCAGCGGGGTCAACCGCCGGGCACGCCCCCACTCACGGACACGAAAACGTTGGGTCGTCACGGTCTCGTTTCCGATCTGGAAATCGATCGGATCGCGGAACACAATGACATCTCCGGCGTTCGGCGCCGCGGCACTCTCGAGCGACTTCTGCTCGTAGGCCCTGCGCTGAGCGTCACGCCAAGCTGCGGCGTTTTCCAGATTTCGGCCCGAGCCGGCGGGTATCTTCTCGATCGGCGTGAGCTGATTGAAAAGCGACCTCGGCATGGACGTCTCGCCCGGGTCGGAGAACTCCCAGATCGGCTTCCAGCAGAACTCCTTCTGGTCACGGGAGATCTTCACGAATTCCGCATAGTTGAAGCCCTCGCCAGTCGCCTTGATCGTCATACGCACGACGAACCAGAGACCGCCTCGCCCGGGTTTTCCATCGACAACCTCGTAGGTCGCCACGTCGTTTTCCACCTTTTTCCCGGCGTAGTGGGTATCGACATGCCGCAACATCTCCATTGCCGATTTGCCGGGAATATTGCGGGTACCGCTGTAGCCCATGATCTGCTCCTGAGTAGCTCGAAGAGGCAGACACCCCATCCGGGATGCCTGCTCCCCGATGAGTTAGTGAACAACAGCCAACGCAGACGACGCGACGGCCCCGTTGAGCTCGGACCAGCTTCCAAACCGCTGATCCGAGATACACCACGGAGCCGACTCGTAGCCGGGCAACATCCGGATCGCCCTGGCACGGATGGCCGAGATGATCTTGCCGGCGAGCAACGACGGGTAGTCGTCGAGCCCTTCGACCTGGCACTCGTATCCCTCGCAAAGCTTCAGGATTACCACCGGCTCGGGCAGAGTCGCCATCGGCAGGTAGGCGTGCGCGACCTGGATCTCGCACTTGCCATACTGCTTGGCGACAGCCTTGACGTTCGCCTTGAACAGCTCCCCCGCGATCCAGGTTCCGGCCGCTGCACCGCGGTAATCCAGTTTCAGATGCGGCAGACAGATCTGGTGCTGCACGGCGTAGGCCGCGAGCGTGCTGATGTGGGCGTTCGAGCAGAGAAAAATTGCCATCTTGTACTCCTCATTGGAAATCGCGAGGAGCACACACCCTGAGGGATGTGCGTCCCCGCAGGGTTAAAACATGAGCGCCGCCTCGATGGCGGCTCTAAAAAAGCGAATCAGGCTGCAGCTTGAAACGTAACGCTGCCGCGCTCGATCAGCCGTTCTGCGAAGTCCTCGACCTGGTAGTTCGGATACCACCAGACGTTCCCGAGAACAACGATACTGCCATCGTCCTGCAAATCGATTGCATCGGAGAGCATCGGCGCGTCCGTCAGGGCACCGACGTCGACAGGGGCGATCCCGAAGAGCTTCGCGTTACCCAGAAAGCCCAACTGATCGAGCATGTCGTCCAGGAACCGGACGTCGTTACCACCTACGCGGCCCTTGATGTCCTCGAGTATCTCGCGGTCACGATCGTTTTCGATCAGGAACGTGAGATTTCCCGTGGCTTCGATGATGTGTTTCATGACGCTTCCTATAACTTCGGCAAGGAAGCGTCCCCGGCGGGAATGCTTCCCCACCAGGGTTGAGTTGTGATTCAGCACCCGTCGCCTTGCGAACGAGCGGCGCTGACTAAATCGAAACTGAGTTTCATCGCTGCGCCGGCAAACGGACGATCTTTCCCGGCTTGTAAGCAACAAACTCGGTCGATGTGTTCCACTGTCCGCCCGGATGCCCGAGGGAATCGGTGAACTTTAGAGCCCTCGCAACTCGCTCGACTTCGGTTCCGTATTGCGACTTGTCGAGGTCAAAATCCGGAACTTCATGCCCAGATCGGCAACACGAGCTTTCATTCCAGCAGTTCGGAACGCCTGCCGTACGTCCACGCTGGTAACGGCGGTCTGAAGACCGGTCGCAGCATTGGAGCAGAGAATAGCGGTCATCTTGTACTCCCTTTTGGAAATCGTGAGGAGCACGCACCCAGCGGGGATGTGCGTCCCCACAGGGTTAAAAAATCGACGGTCAGCTATTGAGCCATTCGTTGTGTGTCTTGACTTTCCACCCGAGTGCCTTGGCCGACTCGACGTAGATTTGGTACTCGTCGTCGTTCGTGCCGCGCCACCCGGCGATTCCGCGTTCCGCCAGCGTGACCTCCGCGCTGCCTTCCCGCGACATGAGCGCAGCCTCGAAGGCGGCCCTGCAACGCCAGGCGATCAGGTACTCCTTGCCGGGCTCGGCGCAGTGGAGCTTGACGACGTTGCCCTCCACGGCGTCCGGCTCGGCACAAAAGGCCATCGTGTGTCCGTTGTAACCTTCCGGAAGAAACACGACACGCGCGGGTCGTGATGCGACGCCCGACAGCGGGGCTTCCTGATGGATAGCAGACTGGATATTCATACGCTACTCCTGGGACGAGCGAGAAGCGCCCACGCGGGAGCAACATCCCGCAGGGGTAAAAAATGGAACGCACCGTTGACGGTGCAGAGAGATCGCGGCCGAGAACACGGCCGGGAATGGCTGGTTTCGGCCCAGCTACCGGGTAAATCAAGTGAAATTATACCCGGAATTTCTCGACAGGAAGCCAGGACGATTCCCGACCGCCGTCGTCAGTCGGAAGGCATTCGCCCGGAGGCAGGTCTTCAGCATGGGAAGAATGTAGAACGGCCCGGAAATCTCCCGCAACGGGATTTCCGGGCCTGTCTGGGACAGCGTGACGCGATCGGGCCGCCTTAGAAGCCCGACGTCTTGCGGTTGTCGGTTTCCTGCGTGAGGGTCAGGAATTTGCCGCGCTTGTCGAAATTCACGACGGTGATGATGTCCTGCCCCGTGGCGGCGCCGACACCGACTAGAGCCAGGGCTCCCAGGTGCGCTTCGCCGTAGTGGAACGTGGCCGTGGAGGTGCCATCCGCGTTCGTGACCGTTTTCATCGGCTGGCCGAGCTTGGCTTCGACGTCGCTCAGCGTGCTCACGCCCTTGACGAAACTGGTGTTGACGCTGGCGTCCGGCTTGACGCCTTGCGTGAAAGAGCAGGCGGCGACGTTCAGCAGAGCGGCGGCGGCAATCGAAGCGACAAGCAGTTTGCGAATCATGTTTTTGTCCTCGTGAGCGGTTTGTATCGACGCGGGTGCGTCGGATGTAAAGTCATCTTATCGGTGGCGAACCCGGATTCAAGTGCCCTTCTTCGCCGGAGGCAGGTGTGTCCTGCGGCGAGCAGCATCTTAACGGTCTCGCCACCCTTCCGCGTCAACCTCCTGGGTCCAAAACGCGAGCTCCGGCCATACCGCAAGCTGGTGACCGGGCCGCAGTGCGCAGAAGCCGGCGTGCGCGAGTCCGTTGATGCCAGCGTAGGAGCGTAGGAACAAGGCCAGTCGGATCGTTTCCCCATCCCCGTCGTACTGGTCGTCCTGGATGATCTCCTCTCTGGAGAAACCGAGGTGCAGTCCCGCCGCGAAGGCCCACGCCGTCGCTTCCGGATCGGAACTCTGAATGACCGCCCTGTAGAGCGGCGTGTCCGGGGGCAGGCCCATCTCCCCCACTTGGCGGAACATTTCACGGCGACCGGCGTACAGGTTGCCGCACATCAGATGTCGAAAGCGCTTGGGGGTGATCGCTAGATGCGCGCCCTCGTGCAACAGAACAGAAATCCGGCACGCCGGATCCACCAGCAGCTCGCCGCGCTCGATGCGCACGCTCTCGGTGAAGCCGGTCGCACCCGGCTCATACCGCGCCGGAATGCCAATTTCGTTGAAGAAGGTGAGTACGCGATCAAGCGTACCCGGCCTGTATTTGGGTCGTTTGTTCATTGGATCGAATATCGGCGCTCGCTGCTTCCAGTAGTCTGCCACACCCTTGTTATATCCACGGGACGCCCCGACGATACCGATAATCTCACCGGTTTCTAGACCTTTCGCGGCTCACCCAAAATGCGATCGCCCGCGCTCAGGGGCGCGGGCGACAGGGTATTGCGATGATCAGCGTGCGCGGCTCGGTGTCAGCCGGCCGGCGCCGCGGTCGCCTCGTGTCTTGGAATGACCTGCTGATCGTCACTCAGCAACCTGTTCGAGACCTGGATCATAGTGCCGACTTCGAGCTTTTTCATCGGCTGGACGAATGGTGCGAGCCCTTGGCTGAGCTCGCCGGCGACCAGCACTCCCCTCAAGCCGTTGAGGAAGTCTCGCCACCAGTGATCGACGTGCGGGCCGAGATCGCGGATACCAGCCATCTCCTTCTTCAGCGCATCGAGACTCTTGATCAGTTGCTCAGCCTTGGCATGCAGTTCTCCCCGGCTATCGTTCAACTCAATGAGCCGGTACAGTTGCCCCGGTCGCACAATGAGTTCGAACTTCTCCACGTACTCCTCGCCGCCCGTAAAGGCATCGAACAATTCTCGATAAGCGGCCAAGTCAGCGGCCAGGCCATTGAGGAGGTAGTCCTGTGTCTCCGGACTCCACTCGGCATAAGGCTTGGATACCGCGAGGAGACGATCGAGGTCGAATCTGGACGTCTCGAAATTTCGGGGCATCGCGCGTGGAATCGCGTTGCTTCCGCCGAACTGCGTCACCTCGGAGAGTCTGATCAGGATTGCCCATACAACTCCTGCGGCGGTCTCAATCTTGCCACAGGTGCTCTCTAGCGCCTGCTCGTGATCATGCACCCGACCACTTTGCTCGCGAAGATCCTTGATTCGCTCCTGCACCTTCTCGTCCATCAGGCTTCTAGCGATGCGTGTTAGACAATCGGACTGCTCCAGCATGGCGAGCTCCGAACTACCGCTGGATATCGCACGAGCTTCCGCCAGCAGGGCACCCGTAACAGCGCCCGGCTCTACTCTCTGCAACAGATCCACCAGCACATACGCTGCGTCGAAATCATACCCACGATCGCTTGCCATGATCCCCTCTCGCCGTATCGGTTCCTGCCACGAAGTTTCCGTCAGCATACCCGAAATGCAAACGCCCGCATCCGGTCGGGACCGGAATGCGGGCGTCTATTTCGTGCTTCGGGGAATCAGTGCGCCAGGCTCGTGGCGAACAACTGGCGCGACACCGACTCGCGCATGGACTTCAGCTTCTGAACGCAGGCCTCGACGAGGTCCTTGTCCTTGGCTTCCTCGGCGTTTTCCTTTACCGTCGAAACGAGGAAGTACTGCCGGGGCGACTTGCTGTCCGTACTGAAACCATAGTCGGCCAGAATCCGGTCGAGACGGTCCATTGCCGATTCGCCGGATACCGCCGCTTCAACTGCGCTTTCTGCCATGACGTTCTCCTTCTGGTGCTTTTCGAAGCACTCACCCCGGACAGAGATGGGTGCCCCGCCCGGGGAAAGGAGCCCGCCACCCTTACGGATTGGCCGGCTCCTGGAAGTCGGCCTTGCGGCCGCGTCAGATACGGCCAACCGGCATCGCTGGCTGGCTGCGAACGGATACATCACGCTGCGTCGAGCACTTGGGCAGCGTCGTCGCACTGCTCCGCCGGCGCGAACGTGATTTCGTAGGGATCGACCGGTTTCTGAGCTGCACGGCCCGCGCGAACGGACGCCTCCCGCTGAGCGCGTTGTCTGGCCAGCTGCTCATCGAGATATGCGATCGCACGTTTCTTCGATTTGCGCATGATGGATTCCTAAAAGAAAGTGACTTTTCGGAGTCCACGGTCCCTCCAGGGGAACATGGACCCCAGGGGGCTGAAGAAGGAGTGGCTTACTCAGCCGTTTCCGCGATTTGCCAGCCGGCGGTGCCGAACTGGGCGTCGAGCTGGTCGCCGGTCAGGCGATCAGCGTTGTCTCGGCAGTCACCATCGGACTTCTGAGGGTGAAAATAGCCGCAGCAACCGCAGTCAATCACTTCGATGAAGGGCATCGTCTACTCCTTGAAAAACGCGAAGCAGACGTCCCGCGCGGGATGAATGCCCCGCGAGGGTGAGCACCGAACGGTGCGAGGAAGGTTACGGCCCAAGATCGGCCGATTTGGCTGGTTTCGGTCCAGCTACCGTGAGAAGCGCCCCCATCATACCAAAAATTTCCTGACAGGAAGCTGTGACTCTGTCGCGGCGGCTGGTCAGTGCTGGAGAATTGCCGCGCCGATCACGAAAACGACACCGGCAACGAAGATCGCGACGCAGACGTACCACTGTCGCTTCAACTTCTTGATCCCGGAAACCTCGTCCAAGACCTTGAAGACCTCGGCAACCTCTTTTGCATTCGCCCGGGACACCCTGTAGTGCGTCTCGCTGACGGGCACGAAAAGGTACGTATCCTCGCCCACAATCGTGCTGCCGGCCGACGTCAGCGCATTGTTCCATGCGCGCGATCGCGGCTTGACCTGTGCCGTCTCGGCCAGCCACTTTTCAATCTCTCTCTTCGAGTACACCCGGTCATCAAGTAGTTCGACCGACATCCACGTCCCCTAATAGCCAGTAACCGCGACCAAGCCGATCATGCCCGCGCAGACCAACGGTACAAAGGCCAGCTTCCACTTCCCGAACCGGAAACACCAAGCGCCGGCGCCAGCCAGCGCCGCAGCCTCAGCACTCTGAGCAATGCTCCACGCGTGCATGACCGTGGCGGTCATGCGATCAGGAAGGCTTCACGATCCTTGCCAGCGATCCATGCCGGCGGCTTGCCCATGCCGCTCCAGGTCTTGTCCGAGTTCGGGTCCTTGTATTTCTGCGTGACGGGGCTCCGTGCCTTGCGCGTCTTCTTGACGACCAGATCGACCGTCGAGATCTCGTATTCTTGCATCAGTTGCCTGATGGTGTTGATCGCGTCGCCACGCTCTTTATTGCGGACTTCTTCGATTTGCTTTTCGAGCGCCGCGTGTTGGGCGAGAAGGTCTTTGTAACGATTAACCATACCAGGTATGTTCCCTATTTAACTCGGCAGTGAACTCTATCACTGGTCCGCGCCGCACATTTTATCGCCAGAACGCGTGGAGACAAGCGATCCTCATAAATGCTTTCCAATTCCATTGAGGAACTTGGACTGCCACAAAAGCAAAACCCGCCGAACGCCCCATGAATCGGGACGTTTGGCGGGCGGGATTACCACTTCAGTTACAGGCGCGATGACTCGCCTTGAGTAACCTGATTCCGGGGAAGCAGGTTTGCGCGGCGGGCCATGTCCTCGATATGACTGTCCCGCATTTTGTCTGCGAGTCGCAGGCCTTCGAGTAACGACTCCACCTCGAACTGCTCAGTGGAAAAATTGTGCTCGACGATCCATTGACTGCTGGACTGTCGAACGATACAGATCCACTGGCGAAACTCGCCGTTGCTCGCGACGGTCAGGCGAAATGCACCGTCCGGCAGCAGTTCGAGGCTGGGGAAAAGCTCCTGAATTGCCGCGAGCATCTCCGGTGCCGCCACGAACAAAGGGCGGATGGCTGCGTATTCGGCCTGGCGTTCGACCAGTTCCGGATCCACGCCGCCGTCTCGGCGATCGTCTCGATCGGTCTCCTTCCAGTCCTCGAGGAACTGGTCGGCCAGACCAAGGAGACGGTCAGCATCAGCCGTCGAGAAGACCGATGCGGTAGGGTTTGCGGAGGTCACCGGGACGGTGCTCGTGCCAACCGACAGATAGTTGATCTCCGCTTGCTGAGCGAGCTCCGCCAGGAAAGCGACATCCTTTTGAGCTGCCGTCGCGCCGGCCGGCGCCTGAAACCCGACATCGATACGAATACCATCGTAGGCGAGGTAACCCTCGAAAGCTTCGATGACTTGGGATTGAGTGTTTTTCATGCGCTACTCCAAGATAAGTGCGAGAAGCGCCCCCTTACGAGAACAGCTTCCCGCAAGGGTAAAAAATTGAGGCACCGTGCGTGGTGCCGACATGCCTGCTTAGCAGGCGAAAAGATCCGCGGCCCGCCGGAAATCACCGATGCCTTGCCGTGTCAGTACTGCATCCGGAAAGCGGTTTGCTCCCCCCAACACGTAGTCAAGCATCAATTCGCTTCCGATCCAGTTCCGGCCAAGCCGCTCAGCCTCTGCTCCAGTCTTGAACGAACCCGAGAACGGGTCGTAGACCGTGTCGCCTTCCATCGTGCACAGCTTGATGAAGTGTTCCGGCACAGCGCCCGGAAACCGCGCCGGATGGACCGGCAAATCCTGCTCACGGCAAGCCTTCATGTAATGACTGTTCGACTCGGTATTCGCCGCGACGATCAGGTTGGGCGGTATCGCCCCGCCGTTGTCGACGTCGAAAGCGCCGGCCGACAGCTCGTGCCCACTGGGTCGTACAGCCCCCTTCTCGCCACCAGCAGCAATGCGCGATCGCATGGACTCGCTGTACGGCACGAGTACCTGCGCATTGTCGGCATACGGCTCGCCGTTCGGTGCGAGCCAGTAGATCTGCTCGAGCGACGGCTTGACGCGGACGCGGCGCACGGTGACCCACTCCGCCGGCGCGGGCATCTTCGACGGGTTGTGCCAGGCGTACCGGGAACACAGCTTCCATCCCATATCGTCCTCGAGCCGGATGATTAACCGTTCCTGATAAGTCGACAACATCGGCTCGCCGCTCTGGAATACGTCTCCAAGGTTGAGCACCACCGAGCCGTCGCCCGCCAGCTTCTGCGGCCACAGTTCAGCAATCCGCATCAACCAGTCGAGATACTCTTCGACAGGCTTATTGCCGTACTGCTTTTCGCGCAGAAGCGGATACGGGGGCGACGTCAGGATCAGTCTGAGAGATCCGTCGTCGATGTGCGCGACGGCCTCCTTCGCTTCGCCGAACAGTGCCACACCTTTGCTCGTCGTGAAGATGGTGATGACGATGCCAGGTGCGGCCTGACGCAGTGCGTCTCGGCCCTTGCCTGTCAGCTCCCATTCGCCACGACCGGACGAGTTGACCAGTCCCATCAAACGAGCGCGCTGCTGCGCCCACCTGACAGATCGCTGGTACACGTTGACATTCCGTCCGGCGAGTAACGTCGTTTCTTGCTGTTCGACTTCCGGCACGCCGCACTTGAGTGCGATCGCGTCGTAAAGGTCGTGGGTGTGCGCCTTGCCGCCTTCGTTCTCGATGCAATCGAGTAACGGCAGGACAATCTGGTCTTGCGAGACCTTGCGGCGTGGCCGCGGTCGAGGATGATTCATGGTCTGCTCCGGGAAACGCGAAGCAGACAACCCTGCAGGGCTGTGTGCCCCGCTAGGGTTCATGATTCGGCACCAGCTAGGGATGCCATGATTACAGCCGCAGAAGGGCCAAAGGCTGGATACGGACCAGCTACCGTGGGAAATCGGATTGATTGTACACGATAACTTCTTGACGGGAATTCTCCGATCGGCGCACTGATTTGGCGCCAATCCCGGGTGATTGAGTTACCGGGCCGGCGCCATTTCCGGAACCCGCTCGAGGTCGCGGACGTTCATGAATTCCTTGAGACGCTGACGTCTCTGCCGCGGCCGCAGGTCGAAGTCCACATAAACGTGATCTTCAAAGGGGCGGCTGCACAGGGTATTGACTGTCCCAGTCCACCCGGCCCGTCGGGCCTGCTCCGACTGCGGGAAGTATCTGGTTTTCACGTCTTCAGAGACGCGCACCCGATCGCCGGGTGCAAACGGATGGACTTTGGCTTGGCTGTTGGTAGCAGGTAAATCTCGGTCGACGTCACTTGCACTATGCGCACTACCACCCAAAACGGCTCTTGCATCATTTCCGCTCATCATTTTCCCCAGGAATGCTTGTTCCCGTCAGGCTAACAAGGCGGTTCACGAAAGCAAGTCCCATGGTATGCAGTGGTGGCGAGTCGCCCCTATTCGAATCTGCCATGCGCTTCCAGTCTTGTTCCCCCGGAAATTTATCTTGGGAGCCCGCTTCAGGGAGCGGGAGGCTACTTGCTACGAAGTGGTCCCATCCTTTCCCGGAGAAGGGAAACTGCCCGCATCGCATCAGTTTCCTGCAGCGCAATGAAGCGACCGAACACGCCTTTGACCACCTGCACGCCGTCGTAGACCTTCATACTGTCGCGGTACACGAACGCGTCGTCCTCGCGGACGTGCCCATTGCGCAGAAGATGATCCACCACGGCGAGAATGTCGTTCGTGACGCTACACCCGCCCTCGTCCCGATCGATTACGACCACGACCTGGTCGACGCGCTCGATATCGATGTTGGATCGCAGGGGAATGGCCTTCCCGGTGCGTTGAACGAATTTCCCTTTGCTGGCCATGGCGATGACTGTTGCCGCTGTAGCCGAGATGCTCGAAATCGCTCCGGGCGAGAACACGGTCATTCGGCCGTAGACGTCATGAACTTCCAGTTTCATGCCGGAATCGATATCGACGACATCGGCGCAGCCATGCTTGCGAAGCAGATCCTCCAGCTCGTCCAGGCCGAACACTACGTCGAACATCCCTTGCCGCCGGCGTCTTATCTCGATCACATTCCCTCCCCTTCCATTCGAATCCCACGATTGAGCCATTATCCAGACCGCGCCCTCGTTTTCAATGGGCGGCAGCGAGGAATTCACACCCTGTTAACGGAGCCCCCCCCTGCACAGCTTTAGAGCTGCCAGGGTCATCAGGTACGTCCCGCTAAGGATCTGCCGACGTGAAGCTCCGAAATTCAGCACCGGCGTACCCGACAAATGGAAAAGGCCCGTGGCGCCCCCAAAACGGGGTCGCCACGGGCCGTATGATCGACACTTCAATCGATGTGTCGAGACAGGCGGCAGGAGATGCCCGAGGGAATCACCTGCCCTACGCTGGTCGTAACCTGAAAAGACCGCGGGCGCCTAGCTGTCGAGCCAGTCGTCGTAGCTCTTGACCTTCCAGCCCAGCGCAATTGCGTTGGCAACGTAGATCTGATACTCGTCGTCGTTGGCACCTCGGGCTGCTGTTTGCCAGTCCGCTGGAGGCGTGAGCTTCGGATCAGCCATACGTCACCTCCAACTGCTCGAGGGAGGCTTTGACCACCCCCGTGAAATCGCGGGGACCGCCGTTCACGGGGATGGCCTTCAGAACGGCGTCAAGCTGCTCGCCGTTGTCGCTCTCGATCATTTCGATGATTGCCGTGGCAACATCGCCGCGCACCCACCCAGCCGCATAGCGGGGTGCCGTGAAGTACACGACCCTCGAACACACCGCGAAGCAGAAACTGCCCACACGACGTGTCGTGAGCGGGTTCGCATCCGCGAAGATCATCGCGTCAAGCTTTGCCTTGCGACGCTTGTCTTCGTCTCCGGTTGGGTACGGAAACTGAATCATCGCGCAGGCCTGCACGAGCACGTAGCGTGAGAGAGCGTCGAGCGTCCCCTCGTAAAGCCATGGATCGTGCTGGCACAGACTCCAGCCGCGATGCTTAGAAATCGCCAGCAGTTCCATCCCCCTCCGCTCGTGCGGGTTGAGATCGAAAATCTGCGGATATTCCTGCTCGCGGATCTTGGAAGGATCCGGGGTCCACTCGAGCGCGACGTTCACGATTGCATCTTTCGTGACCTCGCGCAGCTTGTAATCCCCGATCTCGTTCCTGGCCGCATAGCTGATTGCAGCCGATGCGGACAGAAAGTGCTTGATCGCACTGCCGTTTCGATACTGGATACCGTCCATGGTGACTGCTCCTTGAATTCAGCGGAATTAGCCCTCGCGGGCGTGCTCCGCAGGGATCATATGAACAGTCACTTGGACGACTTACGGATCTGCCTGCCGGCCGGTCCGAAATGAGCGTCGAAATGGTCACCGGTCAGGCGTTCGATGTTGTGACGGCAATCCCCGTTGGATACCTCACGGTGGGAATGGCCGCAGCGATCGCATTGCACAACGTACATGAAAGGCATGGTCTGCTCCTTGATGGCAGCGAAGCAGACGCCCCTCCGGGACGAAAGCCCCGCGAGGGTAAAACACCAGAGTGGTGTGGAAGGATGACGGCGATACAGCTGCCGTACTGGCTGGGTTTGGGTCCAGCTACCGTTGAAAACGCCTTAAATATAGGCGAAAAACTTCCTGTCAGGAAATAAATTGCATTGCCGATCCGCGATCACCTTGCGACGTGGACGTCAGATATCACACGCCCGCTGGTGAATCGGAAATTAGGAGATCCGGCGAGCACCCGCCAATCCGTAGAATCCACCGCCACCGACGATCTCAGCGACCATGTGGGCCAGGACGCCCAAATGAGGACCGCTGGGGTAGTCGCAATACCATTCGCCCAGCAGACAAAAGGAAACGGGCTCGCGAGGGCGCTGAAAATCGGCCATCAGATAATCGCCAGGCGGGGGACCGGAAAACACGCCGCCGGTGACCTCGATCCTGTCGAATTTGTAGGGGAACGCCCCCTTGACGTAGTCGGTTGCAGTTTTTGCGTCGTACATGAGTTGCTGCTCCTGGGAATTACGAAGCAGACGCCCAGCAGGACAGAATGCCCCGTATGGGTTGGGGTGAGTGACGCCGTGATGACGTCGGAAGGTCATGGCCAGCGGCCGATTTGGCTGGTTGCGGCCCAGCTGCCGATAGGTCGAATCACGATCGATTATACAGATTCTTCCTGGTGGGAAGCATCTCTTGCGTTCTCATCAGGAAGTATCGGACACTAAGAATAAGCACTACCCTTCTAGGACGTCAGGTTGACTTGGAATAGGACTACATGCAATGGCCCTAAATAATCGGCATCTGCTGCCGTAATTTACGGGCACATCCCGCGCGATCGCGCTCGCCGGCTGCATTGGAGAATGAATGCTGAATCAACTACTTTCCGGAAACATCCCGCTGTCTGAACCAAACCAGGTAACGCTTTCCCCGCTGGCTGCTCTGGCTCGCATATTGGTTCTGCATGGATTCCCGGCGAGTTCTCCTGCAGGTGGTACACCTGAAGTCGAACCGGCGCCAGTGCAGGACGAGCCTGCCATACCCGACTTCGCGTACTTATTCCACGAGGAAAGGTCGATGATGCCGGCAACCTCGGAGCTCGTGCTGTTCCTGCCTCAGAATGAGACCTGCCCGCATCCCGTCCGGGTGGTTGAGCGAAGCGCCTGCAAGGTGAAATGGTATGCGATCGAGACGTGGCACGAGAACGTACATCGGTGGATCGATCGAGACACTGCGCCGAAAATGGATGCCGCTGTAGACAAGGCGCGTGAGATGCCGTGGCTCGCCACCGTAGAGAGCGAGTAACGCAGCCACACACATTCAGCCATGAAAAAACGATTCGAATGCGGCCATTCCGGCTTGGGGAAGTTCTGCCATCGATGCGCAAACGAGGCACGTCCTGCACTGATGGCGGCAAAGGCCGCTGAGGCACGCCGGGTCCGTCACGCCGAAGCAGTGGCCATGGCGGCGGCCGAAGTCGCTGCACGGCGTGCTGTGATCGCGGATGAATCTCGCCGCGCCGCGGAGAAAGCTGCTGCGCACCGCTCAAAACTCGTCGCGGCCGCCGCGAACGCGCCGATCGATCTGAGCGCAGCAATGCATCTGCCGGCCGTTCTCGAGCGTGCGTTGGAGGTTCTAGGCAGACTCAAGCAGGGAGCACACCCCCTTACTCTTGGCGGGAAGATGCTGACTTCCCGACGCGGCGATTTTTCGATCCCGCTGGGTTTGCGATACCGCCTGCTGGTCGACGCGGCATCTCTCAAGCCTCTGAAGTTCCTCTCGCACGAAAACTACAACCTGCTGGTCTAACCGGGCAGGCAGATTACTTCTTCCTCGCGCGAAGCGTATATCCTCGTGCCGCCCGGATGCACAGGACGAACGCGACTGCGCCGGCGATCGGCAATTGAGGGGAGCACTTCGGTTCGAGCCTCATGACGATGGGGATGCTGACGGCGATGATGACCGCCAGGCCGAGAGAGAGCCAACGCTGTCGGTTATACAGGGCGAGAGACTTGATCATGGCGCTGGTCACCGGATTTTCCCCTCGATCACGTCCACTGGCGATCATTTAGCAGCGAGGCGAACGTTCGCAACTCCGCGTCGATCCTTCGCCTGGCGATCGGTAGGTAATGCCAGCCCGGAATCGTCGGCGCTTCGATGAGCCACTGTAGCTGGCCATTATCCCGGAAGTTTGCCGTCATGTTCCACCAGTAATTCAGCGCGCCGCCGGCATGCCCATCCCCGATCATTCGGTGGATCTGCAGCGCGATCGTCTCCGGCGCCTCGAACACGACATAGGGGCGGGAAGGTCGTGAAGCATGGCCCTCGCATGACCAGAGCGTGCGGACGTCCGCGATGGCATTCAGCGCATCGCATACGGGGCGAATTTTCGGTTCGATCAGGTCCATGCGTCAATGTAGCGCCGCTTCGCAAAATACTCGAGCCAGGAAATCACCATAGCTAACCGCGCTCGCACGCCGGTTGGTACTTGCGATCCAGCCATCGCTCCAGAACCGCGCCAATGACGATCGCGGCGATCGCAGCCGGAATCCCTACCTTCCACGAGAGGGCATGATCTTGGCATGCCACCAAAATCATCGGCGCAACGACCCAGCCCAGCAAACCGACCAACAGCGTCCAACCAGGCACGTGGCCGTCGCTTCCCTTCCTTTTCAACCCTACGACTCCTTTCATGCTTTGCATCCCCGCCACATTCATCCGTTTATCGGCCTACAACGGCCAAGCTTGACCCGCGATTCGAAATACTGGAGGCGTCCGTTCAAGAAATCAACTCCGATTTCGGCTTGCCGAGCTATGCCCAGTGCGGTTCAGCCGTTGATCTTTCAACTTATTTCCGGAAAGCATTCAAGATAGTACCGAATCCATCTACCCCACTATTCCAGCCCCTTGACCTTGTCGATCGCCTCCTCAATCCGGTCGACCGCGACCACCGTAAGCCCATCAATGGGTTGTTTCGGGGCGTTCGCCTTGGGGATCAGCGCCACCGAGAAACCGAGTTTCGCAGCCTCCTTCAGGCGTTCCTGTCCGCGTGGTGACGGACGGATTTCGCCCGCCAGGCCGACCTCTCCAAAGGCGATCAGCCCCTTCGGCATCGCCTTGTTTCGCATGGACGAGTGGATCGAGAGCAGCACGGCAAGATCCGCGGCCGGCTCGGTGATCCTCACTCCACCAACAGCATTGAGAAACACGTCTTGATCGAAGCATGCGACGCCCGCGTGCCGGTGTAGCACCGCCAGCAGCATCGCGAGCCGGTTCTGCTCGAGGCCGACAGCGAGGCGCCGCGGATTTGGGGAGTGAGTGCCATCGACCAGCGCCTGAATTTCCACGAGAAGCGGCCTCGTTCCCTCCTGCGTGACCATCACGCAGGAACCCGGAACCGTCTGATCGTGACGAGACAGAAACAGCGCCGACGGGTTCGCCACGCCTCGCAATCCCTTTTCCGTCATGGCGAACACGCCGAGCTCGTTCACTGCGCCGAAGCGGTTCTTGAACGCCCGGACGAGCCGGAAAGACGAATGGGTATCGCCTTCGAAATACAGCACCGTATCAACAATGTGTTCGAGCACGCGCGGGCCCGCCAGGTTGCCCTCTTTCGTCACGTGGCCAACCATGATGATCGCGGTACCGGACTGTTTGGCGATCCGCGTGAGCTGCGCCGCACACTCACGAACCTGGGCCACCGACCCCGGTGCGGAGGTCAGCGCCTCTGAATAGATCGTCTGGATCGAATCGATCACTGCCACGTCGGGCTTTTCAGCCTCGATTGTCGCCTGGATTCGCTCCAGTTGGATTTCGGCGAGTAACTGAAGGTCACTGGCCTTCGAATCGTCCTCGAGCAGCGACAAGCGCTGAGCGCGGAGGGCAATTTGCGCTGCCGATTCTTCACCGCTCACGTAGAGCGTCTTGCGCTCGCCAGCGATCGCGCCGAGGGACTGCAGCAGAAGGGTCGATTTCCCGATGCCCGGATCGCCGCCAATCAGGACCACGCCGCCAGCGACCAAACCGCCACCGAGGACGCGGTCAAATTCGCCGACGCCAGTCGAGAATCGCGGCACGTCAGCCGCTTCGATGTCCGCCAGCTTTTGGACCGGGGCGCTCTTTGCGAGGGACTGGAAGCGGTGCGATCCAGATCCGGTGTCGGCAGCAGTTTCGACCAGCGTGTTCCACGTGCTACACCCGGGACACTGGCCTTGCCACTTTGGCGCGGTTGCCCCGCACTCGGTACAGCTATAGACGGTCTTTGCTTTTGCCACGATGGTTCCTGTCAGGATTGAACCGGGAACAGCCTGAAAGGCGGTGCCTCGATTGGTTGGAACCATGCTGGCAGACAGAAGCCGGATTTCAAGGGCACTCAGGTACCGTTCTATGGGGTAGCGTCAGCCCCCACAGCTTCCGATACCGGTCGCTGAAATGCTCGCCGGCAACCCGTGTCGTTACTTGCCAGTGCCGAACGCGGCGCGCTTTCGCATTCGCCCCACCGCCGCGCGATACGCATCCTCGTATTCTTCGAAATGGAGCCACATATCGTCGTCGCCCCGCTTTCGGCCCACCCCATTCGCTCGCGTCATCCATGAGTCCGTCTTGCGGTCATAGACTGCGTGGAATGCGTTGAATGCGCCGCCAGTTCCCTCCAAGATTCGGCCGACAACGTAGATGGCTTCAACTTTCGGCTGTCCTTTCCGGAAAGCTGGAACAAGATCCTCGGCCTGAACCTCCAGCCCACCGTCATACATGAGCGAGACGGAAATCCCGGTCGTGACGCTCGCGAGTTGAGCATCCCGTGCACGCTGCGTGAAACAGAAGCTCAGGTCGAGCGCGCGGAAGATACGCCGGATCATGGGGCAGTCCTCAATCGATTGCGGCCGCGCAAGCGTTGCTCGGGGCGGCCAGAACGTGCCCGACCAGTGGGATCATATCGAGGCCGGCTGACGCGATTCGACACGGTGCCGCGGCAACACCACAACCGGAGAGTGCGGCAAAGATCGGGGCCAACAGCAATACTCGTTTCATCAGCGATTTCCTGCTCAGATGTTCGTGGTCCGCATCGGCGGGCCTGATTTGCTACCGGCTTCCTGACCGGCTACCCGGTGCATTTAGTTGGGCCGGATTACCATCCGGTCCAGGGGTTAGAGGCGTTTCCGATTGAATGCCAGTCGAGCGGCGGTGTCCTGGCTGAGCGTTTCGGTCTGGCCGGATCGTCTGCGGATCTCCTGGCGTTCCCATTCGACCCATTGGAGAATGTCGTCCGAGTTCAGCGAGCCGCTCTCGGCTTCACCCTGAATCAAGCGGAAGCCATCGGCGTCGACCGGCACGTACTCCGCGAGCAACCCATATACCTTTCCGGTATAAGTCTTGTACGGGGACCGTCGATACGCGACCACGCCCGCCAGAATGGCGGCCGCCGCGCTGATGAGGATGCCCACGTCGCCACTGACGTGCCACCGGGTGTGATCCAAGCTCGCCTCGAGGGCGTTCACCAGCACGGCGTACAGACCAGCTGCAAAAAGAGCCGTATAGCCCGCCGGGCCAAGCTTGATCGGATGCGATGCCAACTGCCGAGAGAGCCGAATCGTCGATTCGATCTTCGCGAGTTGCCGAAGACGGTCCTGATCCGTCTTCCGGCCGTCGGGTATGGCTTTCGGGAGGGAATTAGTCATCGCGAGCTCGTGCGAATCAGCCGTCGACGCGGCGCAGCTTGACCAGATAGTCCTGGCCGTTGAGCCCATGCACGACAGCGGTATCCTCGCCGGCGTGCAGCCACACTCGCCGGTTCACCGTGAGTTCGCTGCCGGAATCCTTTTCCTCCAGTTGGAGGCGGAACGACGTGAGGCCGAACGGCATCGGCTGGATGTCGCTGACCGCCATCTTCCGATACCCGTCGAGCCCGTCGCGCGGACCATTCGTGGCAACCAGATAGCTGAACTGCTCACCGAAATTCACGGACTCGCCGTGCGTCTGGCGCTCACCAAAGTCGCTGATCGCGCCGCGAGCATCTCGCCGCATCACCAAGACGTCGTATCCGTTGGTCGGCGCGGCCACCGCCGGCACGATAGGGCTCGCCGCGTCGATCACACCGAGCGGATCAGCGTTGGCGGACGCGGCAGCGAACACAAGCAGGACTGCAGCAGTGGAAGCCAGGATCTGTTTTTTCATGAAATTTCCTCACGGACGTTCATGCTCAGGATCTGAGCATTACGGATGGACGGAAACTGGGGGACCTGCTCGGGGCGATCGCCAAAATCGGCGATAACCATCTGGTCATCGTTGCTCGGCGAATTCCTTTCCGGAAGTACGAGGAGTGCCGTGTCCGATCCGCGCCGCCGATCAGCCAACACACAATCGAGAAAGGCAAGCGCTCGGCGTCGCGCGGCGCGGCGGGTGATCGGCCGGCAAATCCGCCGCCATACTTCGGATGCACCCTGCAAACTTCCACTCAGGAAAGTCGGCGCCAGACCATGTTCTGCCTCGGCTCTAAAATCGACCATCGCAGATGCCCCCGGTTGGTTTACTTCTGGACGTTTGCGCGTTCGACTGCGAGCAGCTCCGTGAGCCTCGCAAGAATTTGCGTATCCGTGGCATTCAGTTGGTCAAGCTTTCGCGTGACACGATCGACGTCACTTTCAGCGACGTACTGCCACGATCCCGCGCCGTTCGTTCCAGTGTTCGTGCACTGCATCGGATGGCCATTTGCATCGTAGGCCATGGAGGGAACCGGCCCGGAGCCGGCATTGCAATGGGCACCTTGGGTTGGCGCCAAAACGGGCGGCTTGGACACATATTGCGCATGAGCCGCCGAGAACATGCCGATGGCTGCAGCGAAGACGATGAGCTTCTTCATTCTGGACATCCCAAAAATAATTTCCGGAAGATGCCACCTTACCCACCATCCAGATCCCAAACAATCGTCAAACAGTCGCTATTCGAGGGGGGGAAAGGGTCTCAATAGAGGGATTCGGTAAAAACTTCCTGTTGGGAAATTGACGTCAATTCGAGGCAGAAAAACTCGGCTCTCGTCCCCTCTTGTTTCAGAAGGCGCGCTTGTTATCGTGGTTTCAAGGCCATCGAGCCAAAGAACAAGGGACCACGAACACATGAAGCGCGATGCCTTTACCTAGCCAAAAGAAGAATCTGTAGCAACACTCCTGGGGAGACTTATCACCACTACTCGGCCAGCTATCCCGCCGCAGTCGAGCGCGCGGGCCTGTTTCGCGGCACGGAGCTCGTGGGAGTTTGCGTGTTCAGCGTGCCCATGAACAACGCGGCAATCCCGAAGTACACCGGCCTGACCCCGTCCGCCGGTGTCGATCTCGGTCGCTTCATCTTGCTGGACAACGTCCCGTACAACGGGGAGACGTACTTCCTCAAACGGGCGTTTGCTGCGCTCCAGCAGTCCAAGCCGCAGATCAAGGGCGTGATTGCGTACTCCGATCCGGTGCCGCGGCACACCGCTTCCGGGCGGGTTGTCATGCCAGGGCACGTCGGCATTATTTACCAAGCCGGTAGCGCCCGTTACGTCGGGCGGTCGTCCTCCCGCGTCCTGCATCTTTCCGCGAGTGGGCATGTGCTCAGCCCCCGCGCGATCTCGAAGATTCGCCGTCAGGAGCAAGGCGCCCAGGGAGCGGAAAGGAATCTGGTTCGGCTTGGTGCTCCGGAGCGACGATTTGGACAGGCGCCGGCGGAATGGATCGATGAGGTCCTATCCAGTGGGGCATTCGCTCGCGTCAAGCACCCTGGCAACCACTGCTATGTTTTCAGCATCGGTCGGCCAGGGGAGAAGCGGTTGCTCGAGCGTACATTCGCAGAGGCAAGGCCCTACCCGAAGATGCTCGACCCGCAGCAGCAGGCTCTGGCGCTTGCAGCCGCCTGAAGGCGTCGATCTGACGCCCGTGGACTGCTTGGCCGCGGTACTGAAATTGAGTGGATTCGGCATTCCCGAACAGCAAGGCTGCTCGGCAGTCCAGCTATCGCTTCCGGTCGAACCCACTTTCGATCAACCGCAGAAGTCCGATCCGGATTGGGCCCACGATGATCAGCACTATCGCGAACCACAGGATTATCCCGTCGAAGCCTAGAGGCTCATTCCAGAAGCGGTGTTTACACCATAGACATAACAGCAGCGCGCCGCCCGCGATCACGCAGAAGATGAAGTGCCCGACAAATCGTCGCGAGGTGTGGTGCCAACTGAACGGGCCGGGAGACTTGTCCCGCTGACGCCGACCGCCGTTCTCGTTCTTCATGCTTCCTGTCCGGATGTGTTGACACCCGGATGATACATCTCGTCTGCTCGCGCCGCGCACGCCCTTGAAACGTGAACGGCCCCAGGTATCGTGGATTCCATGACGAACGGAACCAACATGCACGACACCAACCAACCCCGCCTCGCCCTGCTGATCGACGCAGACAATGCATCCGCATCGGTCATTACCGAAGTGATCAAGGCCGCGTCGAAGTTCGGCAAGGTAATCATCCGTCGCGCGTTCGGCGACTGGACCACCTCGAACCTCGGTAGCTGGAAATCCCAGCTCCACCGCAACGCGATCCAGCCGGTGCAGCAGTTCGCTTACTGCTCGGGCAAGAACGCTACCGACTCGGCGCTGATCATCGACGCCATGGACACCCTCTACACCGAGAACGTCGACGGCTTCTGCATCGTCTCGAGCGATAGCGATTTCACGCGACTCGCGACTCGCCTGCGAGAGTCAGGCAAAGCCGTCTACGGCTTCGGCGAGCGCAAGGCTTGCGAGGCGTTCGTGGCTGCGTGCGACACGTTCACGTGGGTCGAGGACCTGAGGACGCCGGCCGAGCCGCCCAAGGTCACGCCGCAGGTCAAGGCCGACATTCAGGGGCTCTTCGCGAGCGCCGTGCGCGCCGCGTCGAAGGATGGCAACTGGGTGAACCTGTCTCACGTCGGCGCTGAACTCCGCAAGGCTCAACCGGGCTTCGACGCACGGATCTATGGTGCATCGTCGTTAAGCGTCCTCGCGAGCCGCCAGAAGCACATCGAGTGCCGCCGCGTTCCGGATGCGCCTGGAAGCCAGAATACCCATCATGAAGTCCGGCTTCATCCTGGAAGGAATCAGACCATCGTGGAGATCGAAGAGCTGGCCGTCGCGTAACACCAGGCACAGTTTCACCGGACGAATCCGACTGGGATCGTCGAAGAACGGGGGCATACGCCTGTCGAGGTGGTTCGGGGCAAACGTACAAATCGGGGCGCTGCTCTCCGCGTCAAATCCCCCCGATTTCAGGTCACGAATCCCCATTGCTGATCCAGGTCAGGCTGGTATCGTCAGTAGCTTCTGCGAACAAACCCGCAATCAGCTATGAGCCCTGCCACCGCGCCCACCGCGCCCACCGCGCCCACCGCGCCCACCGGCGCCCAGCGCCGCGCATTCAAGATCCACTCTTCCATCATCAAGACGCTCATCCATGAGCAGTCTGGCAGTCTGCCGAAAGCTGTCGCCGAGCTCGTGATGAACAGTATCGACGCCGGCGCGACCCGCATTGACTTGACGGTCGATGCCAAGGGGGCGTTCGAGTTCGTTGACGACGGCAAGGGGTTCCAGTCTCGGGACGAAATCGAGCAGTTCTTCGAGACCTTCGGTACGCCGCACGTCGCCGGTGACGCCCTTTACGGTCGTTTCAGGTGCGGACGAGGTCAGATTATGTCCTATGCCTCGACCGTATGGCGCAGCGGTCACTTCGAAATGCGCGTGGATCTGGAGGACGAATCCATTGAATCTGGCTACGACCTGGTTGAGTACGCCGAGCCGTACGCCGGTTGTCGCATCACGGGCCAGTTCTACAATTTCGAGGTTGGATTCCAGACGAGCGACTACTCCCTTCGTACGTACTTCGTCGGTACCACTCGGGACGATGAGGGCTATCCCGTTGGGCCGGGAGGCGGACTCGGCCAGATTGTCCGGTACGCGCCGATTCCGATCTTCGTCAACGGACAACAGATCAATACGCTTCCGGCCGACGCGAAGTGGGATCTCCAAGACGAGCATGCGCGATATCGCTTCGATCGGGAGTCGCACGAGTTGCGACTCTACAACCGCGGGATCCTTGTCAACAGCTATCCGAGCCATCGATATGGCATCGGCGGCGCAATCACGTCGAATGTGCCCCTAGCGGTCAACCTTGCGCGCAACAGCGTGCTTGAGGACCGGTGCCCAGTGTGGCGGACGATCGACAAGGTCGTGCGTGAGAGATTTGCGTTTCAGCTCACGCGCGTAAAAAAGCTCAATGACAACGAGGCCGCCGCCCTCCTCCGCGACATCTACTTCTCTCCTGTCAGTCTGGATGGGAAAACCGTCAAAGCCATCTTCAAACTACGATTCATTCCCGATATTTTCGGGAAACTCGTCTCGCCGGAAGAAGGTTTGGCCGGACGGTGCTTCACTCTCTTTGATGGCCGCCACACGGGCATTGCCGAGCGAGTTGAGCGCGAGGGACTGGCGAAAGTCGTCATGCCGAAGCTGCTGACGATCGCCAATGCTGCTGCGACCGACGACAATCTCCCACGTGTCCTCACAAAGCTACGAACGAAGCTTCACCTTAGCTGGGATGGCGACGCGCCGATCAAGGTCGTACCGTTTTTCCACTTCGTCGAGCAGCTGAACGATACCGCGTCATTCGTCGACGACGAGGATCTCGGCAAAGAGGAGCGACTTGTACTCGAGTGCCTGCGTTCGATCAACCATCGAGTCCAGCGCGTCGTCTACCCGGGCAGCGACTGGCGTACCGAGCCGCGGAAGATCGTTGCCGGCCTCTCAGACACCAAGGAAGCGTGGACGGACGGATCAACGTTCATCGCCGTAGCACGCGAATCCCTCCTCGGAATCCGCCAGCGTGGTACAGCCTGGCTGGTATCCCTGTTGGTGCATGAATACGCACACCCCGAGACGTCGGCGGGCGAGCATCATCACGACTTCGACTTCCTCTCGCGCTTCCACGAGGCGATGTTCCGGGTCGATACCGGCATGTGCGTTGACGACGTGCTTCGCTACTATGTTCAGGGCCTCGCTAAGCTCGGGCTCTGGCCGTCGTCGCACCACGGCAAGCATGTTCGCGCGATCGCCGACTACGTACCCCAATTGCCGAAGCGAAAGAAGTCCTGAAAGGAGGATCCTGAGCCGGAGATGGCGCAGAAATGTTCCGCTTTAGGCTCCGAATCGAGCTTGTTCGCCACGGTGGCGCCGGTATCGTTGAGGGGTGCACATTCCCAATGTGGCGTGCCCTCTTCAGAAACAGGTGTTTCACCATGCCATATAGCCCGAAAGACGTCGACCTTGTCGTCGAAAACCTCCTCGCTCGCCGCGAGGATCTGGAAGCCTCGATTCCCGGGATCAAGCTTTCGCGCGACGCAATCGCGAAGGCGCTCGATCTTCACGTACGCGTGGTCAAGTCCGGCGGCCTGCCCAGCAGCGGCCACGTTAACCCCTCAGCCCCGAGCAAATCCGCGCTGCTGCTGCGGATCATGAGCGACAAGCGACCTCTGCGCTTCCGGCCCCCGACCTCCCACTCCTATCCGCACTATGAGCTCGTCGAAGAGCCGGAGGTCCGGAATGTCGTGCTGGACGGGCCGACGACCCTTGGCAGTATGTTGAACGGTACTGGCGGGGCTCCCGGCAACACCAGCATGGTCGTGAACCAGTGCCTCTACGCGCTGGTCGGCATGAATTCCGTTGCGGAAGAGATCATGACGATGTTGCTCGATGACGAGAGCTTCAACGGCCGCAAGTTCCTCGAGCTGGCCGACCAGTCGCCGATCTGGACACTCAAACATGGGGAGTGGCCGGCCTGGGAGCTGACCACCGGCCTGTCGCCTAATGGCGCGGGACTTCGATATGCCGTCGATCGCCCGGTGCCGGCCAAGCGCCATGAAGTGCTTTTCGGCGGCTGGGGCGCCCCGATCAACCCGATCATCGTGGTGCACGGTGAGGACCGTATCGCCGCAGCGAAGGCGCGCAAGGCAGCCGCTATGCGGGCCGACTCGAGCATGACCGGAGTCGAACGGATGCTGGCGCTCGACGAAAGCGACATCTACCCCGGGAATCCGGCCCAGTACGACCTGCTCAACTACACGCGGCGCGTGTGGCTCATGCGCAAGTCTGCCGAGTGGGAAGGCTTCGAGATCCCCTACATCGACGCCTGAAACGAAACGGGCCGGCGGCAGTGCCGTCGGCCCGACAAATTGCTGATGCGGTCAATCAGAGACCGGTCAGTCGATCCGATCGCTTGGCTACCAGCCGTTGCCAGCCTCCTCAACCAAATTGTTCCCCGTCGCTGCCAGGGTGTCCTGCGCACTTCCCATCGTGGCCGATGTGATCACATTCGCCCACGACCAGGAAACGCTTTCCGGACGCCCTCATGCAGATGAGCTGGACCCGAATCTCGACCGGAGTTCCGCCCTTGAGCATCTTGGCGAGCATGGCGTCGGACTGGGCGAGCAGGTAGTCGAGTTCGAAGTGACAGTGCCACTTCGTGAAGCGCGGGGCGGTGTCGGCAGGATGCTCCATAGTTCGGTCACTTCACCTGGAGTTGCGAAGAATCGGGTATCCGGAATACGCGGTTGATGACGGTTCACGACATTGAAGCATTAAACCAGATTCTGCGGTTGACGCAACGCGAAGGCCAGCGGTATCTTGTTCGGATCGGTCTATCTCGATCGTGCCGCTGGTAATGGCAAAGGCAGTGCCGTGAGACGCAACACCCCATTCCGTTAGACGCACACAACCCTGCGTAGCGCATAACGGTGAGCCAGCCACTGAAATCTGATCCGCGCTACGGAAGGAGTTGATATGCGTACCCCGTTGCTTCATGCCGACTTCGAGCATGGCTCGTACACAAAGATCGCCAAGGCGCTGCGAAAAATATGGCCGCTCGGTGATCAATCCCTGATGCAGGCTCAGAATTCGCTGGCCATCGTGCTGGGCTACAACAGCCTGCACGACGCGCAGCACGAAGCGACCGCGTCGTTCTCGGTACCGGACGGCTCAGTGAGCCTGGAGAAAATTGCGAGAGGCGTCGCGTGGCGCATGTTCGTTCGCTACGGCATCGACCTGCTGCTGGCTCGGCGACTTGTTGCCAAGCTACATCTGGACGAACTGGCCGTGGCGGAAATCAGTCTCGAAGAAAAGATGCGGCGCACCATCGAAGACGCCGCCAAGAAAGGCTTTTTCTACGACGAGATGGGGGATCTCATGAATCATCGTGAGCCCTGGCCGGAAGAGACCCCACGCCTGCTTGAGAGGGGCGTCCCAGCGTACAAGTGGGCGATCTATCCCGACCGCCGAGTCTTCCTCTGGTCAAAGCTCGTCGCGCAAATCGAAATGTTGCCGGAAGGCTTCGCTGAGGACCTTCGGCAAGCAGGCAAGCTGGGAAACGATTCAGATGCCGTTGATTCGTTCATGATGGATTCGCTTATGCCCGCGGCGTGCCAACCTCTGACCGACGCACTGATCAGTGGTGATCTAGCCGCGTCGATTGGCGGGCAACAGCAATGGCAGGTGAAGTGGATCGTCACCCAGCAGGCCGAGGTGCTAGGTTGCTGTATCGTCGCTGAAAAACTCGGCGGCATGATTCCGCGAGTATTCGACCCGGATGGAGCAGATGCCTATGCGGCCCTCGCGAGCTTGCTGTGCGGTGACGTCGTGCCGCCCGCCGCAAGTCGTGCGGTGGGCACCCTGGTGTCCGAACCCGTCTGGTTCATCGAGCGCTACCGCCTTCAACGACTGAAAGACGGCAAGGAAAGCGATCTGCTGAAGACGCTGTGGCATCACGACCAATGGCCTGCCACCATCAGCCTGTATCGTGGTGAGACGGGTTGTCAGCTGGCAGGGGCGACCGAATTTTCGGAACGCGGGCAGACCTATCTCGCGATGACCTCGTTCGATGTGCACGAACAGCAACGCACGCTGGACGAAGAGTCTCTATTTGAGACTTTCACGTTGGGCACGGCGTTGCTCGATGAGGTTCGCTCCGAACTTGGCGTTCCTGCGCTGGGCAATCGCTGGCATGACGCGGTTGAGCACATGCTTTCCACGCGGAAGGCCGAAGTCGAAGCCGCAGCGGGAACGCGGGCGGGTATCGACAGATTGATGGCGGCTGTACTGGACAACATCAACTCCTCGGCGCTCGATGGGTTCGTCGATCAGGCCATCAGCGAGTGCTTGCCTCTGCGGTATGAGGGAGACACGGAAGATAACGAAGTCCTAGTAGACGAGCGGCAACGTGCCTTGAGCCTTGCCGAACAACTGGGGGCTACAGTCAAAGCCAACATGCCTGGCTTGCAGCCCTACTCGGTCGTGTCGCTCGGATACATGGTCCTCGTCGCCAACGGCGAATATCCGGGGAGCAGATATCAGGGGATGGTCGACGCGCCGGCCACGACAGACTGGGGCGCCCAGAGTAGATCGCTTGCTACGATGTTGATTTACGAGGCCTTGGGCGCCCGTGAAGTATCCTGGCTCGCACTGACGTGTGCGATCGCTCCGGTGCTTGGCGTGGGCAGCGGTCGCCCCGATTGGACGAAGGAACAGATCGGCACGTGGTATCAGAGCGCCTACGCGGTCGAGCGCCTCCTGAAAGTCGCCCAAAAGCAGCTAAAGGATGTCGGAGACTGGCGTGGAATCGAATGTGCCGCGGAGCGCGTCCAAGCGCAGGGCGAATTCATTCGGGTTGGCGATCCTATCCCGGTGAAAAAGCCGAAGTCACCAGCTGAGGCGATGAGTGCGTTGTTCTCGAAATCGAGGAGCGCCGGTTTCACGGTGACGCACGCGTATCAGGACCTATCGAGCATGAAAGAAATGCTCGGCTAAGTTGCAATCGATGCCTCATGCCGACAGCTACAATTTCGTTCACGGCTACAAAAAATGAATACGTGCCCGCGGACATTCTGAACCTGTCGGCCTACGAGGTTGTCCAGAAAAACCGCGGGTTAGATGCCCGCCGTGTCCTTTGTGAGGTTGTCCAGTTTCGCCTGCGCATCCGGGGACAGCTGCAGGCTGTTCGGCAGATTGTCGATGACCGCCGCAACGTCCCGCGCGAAGCCATCACCGCCCTCAACCCTTGCCAGGGCGACAACGTCCATCTCGCATTGGTTCGGGCCGTTTTTCGGCTCCAGCGTCATCGTCGCGAACCGGCCGTAGCCCTGCGTCACGACCGTCTTCTCGTCGACGCACGGTTTGTAGTGAGCGGCCACCATCTGCCCTGCTTTGCCGCTGCTGGAGATCTTGGTCCAGGCTGCATCGTTGCTCTGATTGATCGATTTCATCACATCGTCAGCCGCGTGCTCCAAGGTCATATTGAAGCCGAAGGTCAACGCAAGGCACGCCGCGCCGGCCGCGAAAGGCAGGCCTTTCGGGGACTTTTTACGGCGAAACAGATTCTCGATGATGACGGCCAGCAGGTGCGCCATCGTTCCTGCAGATAACGCTGCCCACCACGGGCCAACAAAGAGCGCAGAGAGGACGACTCCGATCGGGAAACGCTTCGCGCGCTCCCCGAATATGACTGCCCCGGCAGCGTGTACGGAAAGCGCCGTGATCGCGCTGATGATGATCGTGTGGAGGAGATGATGCAGCATACCGGCCCTTATCGGTCGAAGTACTTTCTGTTTTGAAGCGGTTCGTGTTTGGGACGCGGCGGCACGTAGATCCGGGCTGCGTTGTCCAGGAAGGGAACGCGGCTACGAATGGCGCGCTCCCATTTGTGCCGCGGATCCGGGAACTTCTTGAGCAGTAGGCCTTGGTAGTAGTCACTATCGAGCGCCTGCCCGAGCAAGAAGCCGAGGTCGAACAGCGCCATGCGCTTCAGGAATGTCCGTTCGCTCTCTTGCACAAACTTTGCACTGAGAAGCGGAAGCCTGTATTTGACGTTGATGTTGTACTGAGCATCAGTCGCATCCAAGCTGCTCTGGAAGTTGAATCGGTCTTCCGGCGCGACGTCCTTGAACAAAATCCGCAGCGACTCCAACCGCCCAAAGTGCTCCCCGGCATCCTTCAGGTATTCCGGATCCTTGGTGAATTGAATGTTCACCACGCCCAGCTCGCCGTTTTCGACCGGCCGGGAAAAGGTCGTGACCTCGGATTCCAGCATGGCCTCGACAGCAAGCACCAGATCAAATCGCTTGATCTTTTCCCACGCATATTCAGCTTGATACCTTCCCATATAGCTCCGTTCCCTCGTACGCAAGCGACTCGTCGTGCCAGCCCGTTCCGCTCGATGACCCGATCAATTCCCGTCCTGTAATTTACGGCAGTCGGACGCCATGACTTGAGTCTCAGCGGCGAGATTCTTCCTGCTGGGAACTCAATCGACTGAATGAAAGCCTATCACGCCATACAACCGAAACCAGCCCCATGTAGTCGGTGCGAAATCGGCGCGCGCCCCCTAGAAACTGAGTTTGTGATGTTTAGCATGGGATCTGTCTGGCTCGCAGCGACGTGTGCGTTGCGAGTTGGCCTAACCTACAGGAGCTGAACATGAACAAGCGGAAGGGCAATTCTCCGGTGATGGGCGAACAGCTTGTCATCCCTCTGGACGTCGATCTCGCATTCCAGTCCGGCGTGAAGAAGAAAGCGTTCGAGGGTACGAAGTCTGCCGACCTGTATCGCCCGCTCATCGAGAAGATCCGGGTGATCGACAACTTCAACCCGCGCATCAAGACCAAGAAGTACCGCCTCGGCATCGAAAAGCTGGCTCGCGACATGGCCCGCGACGGCTTCGACGAGACTCAGACGCTGACGGTTTTCCTCATCTACGAGAACGGCCAGCACATCATCTGCCTGCACGACGGCCACCGCCGCCTCGATGCAGTGTTCCTGGCCAACCAGTACCGAGTGGAGGAAGGAAAGCCGCGTATCGAGCGCGTACCGGTCACCATTACGGACAAAGCCGACAGCAAGTCGCTCAACCTCGGCGTGATCAGGCGCAATGACAAGGAGCCCCTGACCGTTCTCGAGAAGGCTATCCTGGCACACCGCCTGAACACCGTCGACGGTATGTCTCCGGAGGAGATCGCTGCGGAGATGCAAGACAGCCAAGGCGAACTCACCCCCTACTACATCGAGGGCTTGCTTCTGCTGGCAAGCGCCGATCGCGGAATCCACGAGATCGTCGCCGAAGACAAGATCTCCGGCACGGAGGCGATCAAGCAGATCCGGAAGCACAAGGCCAATGCGCTGTCGTTCCTGCAGCGCGCGACGGATGGCAAGGAGCGCGTGCGGCCGCGCGACCTCCCGGGCGCACTGGTCAAGCGCGTGACGAAGAAAATCGCACCCCGTCTCGTGACGGCGGTTCGTGAGCTCGAGGCTGACCCGGCCTACAGCCATCTCAAAGAGGAGACGCGCCTGAAGATCAAGGAGCTGATGGACCGGCTCAGTGAGGCAGAGAAGAAGGATCCGCCGCTGGCCGCCGACGACGCCGATTCAGCACCTGCGGCCAATGACGATGAGTGAGATTCTCGCCGGGCGGTTGGGGAAATCGCCCGGCAATCTCGCCGCGTTGATCAGCGGTCATTCCACAGGCCTAGCAGCTTCTCCGCAGTCTCGACGAACCCCTCGACCGGGGAGAGTCCCGTCCGGATGCCACCATGCTTTTCGGCAACGGCTTTAGCTTCATGGACCAGCCGTTGGTGATGCGCGCTCAGGCTGGCACCTTCGTATGGCGGAACGCCATACTTGATCGCACTGCCCAGCACGTCAAGATCGCGGCCTACCGCCGTTCCTTTGAACGCCGGGTGGTGGCTCCCATGTCTGAAATGACGTCGGCAAGGCGGTGCCATAGCTTCGTCTGAATCGTGATGGTGGACATACTCATCCCTCTGGATTGCCTCTTCATTTCGCCGCCACAAGGCAGCGTTATTTTTTGGTGGGGATCACTTCCCCCGGTGCGGCCAAGCGCGGCCGCATGGCCTTAGCCGTATCGACCAGGGTGTAGCGCCACGTGCCGCAAGGCGAATGAATCTCGACTTCCCACGGCATGTTCAGAACCGACTCGTCGAACCCGCTTTCGAAAATCTTGCGGGCTCTGCAGTTCACGGTCAGCTTTCGATTGATCAGAACCTTGCCGTCGACCACAAAAGCATGCAGATTCAGATCCGTGTTGGGGTCGCCAACGCCATCTCCGCTATACGATGAGTTCTGCCCCAGCGATATCGGATCCCATGCTCCCCATTCTCGCGAACTGTACTGCTTCTCGACCTGGATCGACTTCGCGCTCCAGTCAAATGAAGCGGCATGCGCACTCAGGCATGCAACCAGCATTCCCACGATAATCTTGGCTTTCATCGGTTCACTCTCCTGTGAGGTACTCGTGCTGGGTGTCAGAAACTGGGCCTTTAGCGGCTTCGCACTAGCAGCCCGCTGTTTATCCAGCCCCTCGCCCCTGTTTATTGTCCGCCGCGGAGCCATTCGGCTGCTTCGCCTGAAGCGGTTGAACGACGTGGTATCCGATGCCAAACCAGCCCTTCTTTTCCTGCACAACGCACGTTGGCGTCGGACCCGTGCAAGGCTTTGCTGCCCCTACTCCACTCTGGAACCCGAACGCGTACGCGCAGTACGCCACGGCGCCCCAGCCGAAGATGGTTGCAAACGCGCCCAGGCCGCTCAGTCCATCCCAGCTATCGAAATCGTCGAAGATCATGCCGTTGAGTACTTCAGCGTTGTTCGACGCGCAATTGGATCGCGCCGAGTTTGAAAGTTTTTTTGCTTACGCTTGGTTAGGAGTCGGCTACCTCAATCGAGGTAAGGTAGCCACCTCCTTGAGCCGAGAAAACAATCAGCGAGCCGGAATCACCAGTTTCTGCCCGACCAAGATCAAATTCGGATTCGGGATGTTGTTCCGGGTCTGAATTTCGCGGTACCGCTGACCGTCGCCGAGCTGGTTGGACGCGATCAGGTTGAGCGTGTCACGCTGGTGCACCGTATAGGCGTGCTCGCCGGCGCTCGCGGCCCGGGTTTGCGTCTGGTTGCTGATGAAGTACTTGCGCAGCAGATCGAGATAGGCGGGCGACTGCTTGACCTTCGCGATCGCAGCATTCAAGTAGATCAGCAGTTCCTGGTCTTGTGCACGCACACCGATCTTGTAAGCGATGTTCGAGCCGTCAAGCTTCGTGATCGCAAACCGCAGGTCCGATCGCTTGATCGAGTCGACCGCAAACGGGTAGTCGTAAATGAACGCGTCCACTGCACCGCTGTCGACGCTCTTCTGGATGAAGGCGGGATCGGAATCGTCTTCCTCGATAACCGTCGTGTTCGGATACTGGCTCGTCACGAAGGCGCGTACGTCCGGATCGCCTTTGAGGATGCCCACGCGCTTGCCTGCGAGATCTGCCGCCGTGCGAATCGGTGAACCCGAGCGCACGATCAGCGAGTAGCCGAAGTCGTCGATGTAGGGAACCGTGTACACCACCCCTTGAACCGGACGATTGTCCTGGAACGTCAGACCGTCCATCGCGATATCGACGCCATGATTGCCGTCCGCATCGTTCGAAAGCAGTTGCTTGGGCACACCCGCGTACGTATCGACCTCGTGATGCATGTCGACCTGCACCTGCTTCCCATCCGGGTTGAAGGATGGATCGGCGAACAGCAACTTTGCGAAATCGACATTGAAGCCGTGAGCTGGGCCGCCGTTCTCGTCGTCGTAGAACGGTGCGCTCGGGTTCTGGACTGAGACCCTCACGAGGCCATTCTTGATGATCGCCTTGAGTGTGTCCGAGTCCGGTTTATAACCGGCGGGCAGAGCCACCGTATTGGCCGCCGGCGCCCGTGCCACAGCCGCTGCCGCGGAGCTCGCATCGAATCCGCCCGGCGTACCTTGAGTCTGAATGCTGGCCGATTGCTGACCGCCCGTCAGCTTCGACAGGCCGCCCTGCTGGAAAAGCCAAACCACGCCAATGACCACGATGAACGCGGCGGCGCCGAGAATTTTCCCGATATTCTTCATGTTTCCTCGCTAGGTCGTTGCGGTAAGTTTTACTGCTGCGCGCGTTGCGAAGGCAGCGACACGCGCGGATCGGTCGCGATCGCCGGTTGCGTGTCTTGTGCAAGCGCGGCCTGCTGCGCCTGCTTGACTTCCGGGTTGTCCAGAAGAGCAGTTTCCATCTGGCTGAATGCCATGTTGACGGACTTCATGACGGAATCGATCGACGCTTCAGTCTTGATTTGTTCGAACGTGTCGCCCGATTGCTGGCCGGCGACCTTGTTCATGCGCTGCGCGGCTTGCGACATATCCCACATTGCCCTGGCTCGGTCGATCGCATGCGCGAAATTGTCGAGCTCCGCGTTCACCTGCTTGTAGCGATCCTCACGGAAATGCAAAAGCTGCTGCATCGTGGCGAGTTGCGAACGGAAACGCGGTGCATCGTCCGGATACTGCTTTTCGAACAGACCAACCTTGTCCTGGAAATTCTTGACCTCCGTACGGAACTCGGTGATGCGGTCGGCGAAATCCGCGGCCGCACGCCGCTTATCGGCGAGTTGGTTGATCAGCGTTTCGATCGGGTTGGCCTTCGCTTCGGCGACGACCATCTTGACCTGCGTGTTGCGCAGCTTCATCTCGACCACCGGGCCGAGATAGATCGCCGCCAAGCCGACAGCACCTGCGGCAACCAGGGCCAGCAGCCCCTTGAGCAGTAGCAGTGCCGCCGGCGCCGCAATCGCCACCCCGGCAGCAATCACGATCCACTTGACGATCTTGGCTTTGCGAGCCGTTTCGGGGCTTACATTCGGGATGAAAGAGTTCATTGAGGCTCCTCGGTTTATCTGATTCGGATTGATTCTAAAAACTGACTTCGCCTTTTCAAGGGGCGACGTGTGCCTGCTTTAGTCGGGAAAGCCTGAATCCCGGGAGTCCTCCCTTTGGCCCTGCCATAACCCTTCCGGGCAAGAAGCTGGCAGTGTGCAGCCTCGAAGCCACGTTGCCCATGAGATCAACGCAGGTGTTAACGGCAGATTTGCGGAGAAATTGAAGCCCATGCATCCTGCAAGTTCTCACCCTTCCCGCACGCTCCATGATCAGGCCCAGCGGACACGCCGTACAGCATGCAGCGCCACGCGCTCTTCTCGTTCGACCTGGTCCGCCGGAAGCCAGTGCTCTCCACGTTCCAGTTGGGAAATGATGTCCCATTGTTGGATCTCAAATGCGACGCTCGGATCGGTTCGGGCACCGTTGACGACCGCGTAGAGGTACCAGAACTCCGGGAACTGGTTCTCGCGCTCGAGTCGGAACCGCAGTTCGCCGTCGATCAAAATGTCGTAGTTTCCCGTCGCGTCGTGCTCGTAGCACACGCGATCAGCGTACTTGCCGGAACTCGCACGACTGCGGATGGCGGGTTTTCGGGTAGATACAGGCATACGAGCCTTGCGATCGGATAGTGTCGACTCATTGTGCCGGGCGACGCTTCCAGTTCAAGCCCCGACAAAAAATCGGCCCCAGGCTGAGTACGGGGATACCAGCGTGGGGCCCAAGGGCAATCGACGTATTGACGTCGAGTCGAGGGACGGCAATGAAAATCCGTCGAGTTGATCCTACCACAAATCTCGCCCAGAAATTTCCTGCTAGGAAGTAAACGGAAGGGTTGTTTCAGCTCTGGCAGGACGAAAAAAATGCCCGGCTGGGGTTTCCAGACCGGGCATCCGTCCGCGCTTCCTTTAACTTCCTACCACTTACGGGAGAAGCGGTTCCAATATACACAGGAATTCCTGTACCCTCAAAATAGTTTTTCGAGATCGCACAATATTTCCCATTAAATTCCCGTCAGGAAGCGCATGAGGACTCCAACGCGCCGCAGCGTGGTGCCTTGCTGCGCAGCAGGTCGCTGCTATCCTTGTGGCCATGCCAAGTACGTCCCCCTCCCCGCTTGCCGTTGTCGGCCGTCTCAGCATACCGCCCGCGGCGCTTGAACACCGCTTCACTGTCGAGGCGCTGGCGGTCGCGCTTTCCCGCGAATCCCAGGATCTTGAGCGCGTGATCGGAACCGACAACACCGGACACTGCGAACTGTATGGGTGGGCGCCGCATGTCGCGCCACATGCCGACGGGTTCGGCTTTGTCTACCTCGTCTGCCTGAATGACGGTAAAACGTCGATCTGTGCCCGGGATACTTCCGACGAGGTGTACGAGGTGTTTGCTCCCGCCGGCGCCGTAATACGTCTCGACGATCGGATGGAGCATTGGACGTCGGATACGGCCGCGCGTGTTGCAGCCTTCGTCGGCCATTTTCCCGAACCTGGCGATGAAGCCGCGATCGCTCAGCTCGAAGCCGGCATCGCCGCATTAGCCACGGGCCTCTATTCGGGAGCGCCGCGCGTGCGGGACGGATTCCGTGTTCTGCTGGATGACGAGTGCTGGTCGGCAGCAACGCTCGACGACGATCTCGAAACGACGCTATTGCAAGAAGCAGAGACCGCGGGGCGCTGGATCGAGATGTGCTCGCATTGCGGCAAGCCCGCCGTCAGGCCGGATCCGAAATGGCCGTACAGCATGGCACTGTCTCGATGCTTGGAGCATCTGACTGGCCGCTGACAACCGATGGCCTTACAGTTGTTCTGCCGGCTGGCCGGCCATGAGAATGGCAGCGTGCCTGTTCTGGTGGACCTCGCTACGCCCCTTGTCCGCCAGCGCGGACAGGAACGTTCGATCGTCCATCCTGAACCGGCATAGCAGCTGGTTGATATTCGCGACCTTGACGACCTGGGCGATTGTCAGAGTGCCCAGGATATCGGCCACCTCCGCAGAGATCCCCAGCCGGAACATTCCTGTGTCGCGGTCCTCGCGCAGCATACGTTGCGCGAGCAAGAGATAAGACATGTTCAGTTCCCGAATCTCGGTCGGGATGTCGTAATTCGATTGCATGGCCGGTGCTTTACCTGATTGAGCGCGTAACCCGTCTCGACAGGTCCGCTGTTTCGGGGTAGCCGCGCTTTCGAGTGGCGCAGGTCAGGTGAGATTTTTCAGGAACCGATGCTATACGAATTTCTTGTCAGGAAGCTATATCAGGAGGAATTTTTTGTCAGAATTCCAACGTAATCGCCGGATCTCTCCATTTAGGTTCCTGCCAGGAACTCAGTTTTGAGCCGTTAGCACTGTGATTGCGCGACGGTACTTCACAACACGATCGAGATCCCGCTGCGTCGGATTTTGAATTCGCGACAGATCGCTGTTGTCGTCGATATCGCGCAGCTTGACCTTCCTGCCGATCGGATCCGTCGCGGCCCGCCGGATGAAGTTGCCGTAGCTCTCCCCCGGAAGCCGCGTCACGGATACGACCGCGTCGACGACACGCGCGGAAAAACCTTCTGCCCGCAGCCTCGCTGCCGTCCACACTCCCCGGCTGTCTTCGATCGCGTCATGGAGCGCACCAACCATGCGCTCGTCGTCGGTGTCCCCCGCGAGCATGACGCGCATAGGATGCAGGACGTAGGGATTCCCGCCCTTGTCTACCTGTCCTGAATGGACCTCGACCATGATCTGGATTGCACGCTCGAGCGTCGCCATGGAGTTGTCCTGGACGCCCGTCAGACACTCGCCGACGACCGCACCGGTGCGCCACGCTTGACGAAGAACTTGTCGACCCGTGTGTCGATGCCGGCACGGTAGCGCTGGAGCTTCGCGGCATTTGTCGCTTGCCATTCCAGATCGAAGGCCTGGAGAACGGTTGAATCTATCCGGTGAGCGATCAGGTAGTACACCACTGCCCTGACCTTCTTCCCCTTCTCATTGGCGTAATAGCGCGCAAGCTTCACTGCGTTACGCGCCGCCGGCGTGTACGACTTGTCCTTGTGCGCCCGAAAACCGCCGCACTTGCGCTTGGCCGCGAGGATCTGGTCCTTGTCCGATACCCAGAAGCGGCCGGACCAGCCAACAAGCCCGGCAGTGTCGATCGACCACGTTCCATTGCGGAACTCCGCTTCCACGACGTTTCCGTTCCTGTCCTTCAGTCGATATGTCCCGGTCAGGCTCGGCTTGACCTCGAAGCTGAAATGGCCCTCTTGTTCTTTCCACTGCACGGTATTTTTCCCCTCACTATTTCCGCTCGTCACTTTCGGCGTTGGTCCGCCGACAGCTCCTGTAGTTGTGCCACATCCGGGAGGCCTGACACGCGCCGCCCACAATACCCACATATTACCCGGCCCTCCCGGGAAAGCTTACCCGGCTACGGTCAGGACGGGCGCAATGCGCCGTCCGGACAATCCTGTGACGGTCGTGGAATGCGCCTTCTTTGTTCGGATCGACGCCGCCAACAGATCAGCCTCAGAACTCATGATGCAGTACGCGCACGAGATACGAGATGTCCCATAGAGGGTATAGGCCTCGTGCAGAGCGAGGTTATGGCGCTGGATCATGGCCATCACGTCGCCGGCCTTCCACTCGATGATCGGATTCCAGGACAATCCCGGCACATTCTTGCGTTCCAGCTTTGCCTTCGGCGCCGACACCGGCATCCGCTGACGCGCGGCACTCTCCTCGCGCCGGACGCCAGTCGCGCTGACGATCGGCAACCCGGGAAGCGCTCGCGATGGGCGCGGACTTCAGCTCGATGCGTACAGAAGCGCATGGACGGTGTGCTCCACGGCAGCACGAGCTTGACGCATTCGAGTTGCTGGTAGCGGCCGAGGTTTGCCGCCCAGCGGCCCTGCCAGCGAGCCAGCATGTCGCCCGCTGCCCTACGCGCGATCAGCAGTTCATAGTCGAGATACTCGGCGAGACGCTCGCAGACCGGCAGGCTGTCGCGCCATTCGACGCGACCGAGATCAGCGTGGACCAGGACGCGCGGGCCTGTATGCTCGATCGCGTTCAGATATTCGTGGGTCGCTAGCGCGCAGGCCTGGCTGTCTCGACCGCCCGACACGCCGATCGCGCACACGGCGCCGGCGGCAAGAAGCGCATCGACTTCGGGAGTTTGGGCGACAGGCGGCTGATTCGAGGCTGGCATCATGGGCTTGTTTCAGAAAATGGCCAAAACTGAAACAAGAATGCCTGTACCTCACGCTTATTCTAGTGGGCAGGAAAAGGTTCGGCAGCGCGTCAAGAAACGCTTCCTTCCGGATCGGATTCCTCCACGGTGACGTCCATACGGATGGACCCGAACAGTCCGCGTGCCAGTGTGCGCGTCGATTCCCGATCGAGACCGCTCACGGAAATCTTGCGACCGTCGACGCCGATCGTCATGTCGTAACCGCCTTCCTCGCTCTGGCCGAGCTCGTCCAGTGTTCCCTGAATGGCCAGCGTTACGACCGGCATCATTCGCACCCGCTGCTCCAGGGTTTCGAGCCGCTTCAACCGAGCAATAATCGCCTCCGGGTTGCATGCCTCGATAAATGCCATGTCTTCCGCGGAAATCCGGATGTCGGCCGTGTTCTCGCCTGGAATCATGTAGGCTTGCGCCACTCCCCCGTCCGGACCGTCGGCCGCGGTGAGCCGGCGCACGCTGTTGGACGTCCACCACTTCCACCGCCCCCGAGTCGCGGCTTCCGCGAACCGGAGAAGCCGGGCGGCGTCGATCTGGTCATGTTGATTCGGCATTGCAGTATTCGGCTCGGTCATCGGTTGATCCTTATCATTCGCTCTTCATCGGGGCGATACGGCCGGTGAAAGTGACGCGTGCCAGATATGGAGCGACCTGCTCGGCATTCATCGTCGCGGCTCGCGCGAGCTGCTGCGCGAATTCATTCAGCAATTCGTGGTTCGCCGTGAAGAACGCGGCGAGTTCGGCATCCTGTTCATCCCGGAGAGCCTTCAGTACCTGCCGGTTGTGGGCGACTTGGGCCTCTCCCTCGGGGTTCTTGAAGTATGTCTCGTCACCCAGGCCACCGCCGAGGTATCGGGTTGCGATGTGCATCCACTCCTCATTGTCGCTCTGCCCTCCGAGCGAACGTTCCCCGAAAATTTCCTTCTCGGCGCAAATGCCCGCGCGGTAGACGATCATGCGCAGATAGGCCACGGACTCGGTCGTCTTGAGGTCGGCGGCAGCATGCCGCACATACCCGGCAAACACGTCGGTCGGCGCCAGCATCGTCATGACTGACACTTCGAAGTCATCCGGCAATTTCGGAAGCGCTGCATAGATCAGTGCATGCCCTGCCTCGTGAACGCTCGTACTGCGGATATCCTCGACCGGAACCGGCACGCGCGGCGGAGCAACCTGCGCCGATGCCGACGCCCACCCGATACTGTAGAGAGACGTCGTCGACGTTGGCCGGCTGGTAGCAAAGAACACAGCAGCCAATCCGAGGACGGCGAACACGATTTCCAGAGCCGTACGAGGCGACGCCAGCGTGACGTCGATGAGGGAGTCGATCTGCGGCCCGAACATGCGGATGCTTCCGAGCAGGAAGAACAGTGCGCAGATCCGTTCCACGGAACGAGCCGCAAAACTCCAAACGTTCGCGTCCCGACCGTCGCGCACGAGACTGAAGATTGCCCACTGCGCAATCCAGAGCGCCCCGATCGTATTAGCCCATTGGTAGACGGTCAGGACGGACGGGGAAAGACTGCTGGCCGCCGGCCCGATCAGGCTCACAAGTGCCGCCATGACGATCATGAGGACGGTCATGATGTCGCCCAGCCTCCCATCTTCGCGCCAGCCCTGTACCTGTTTGCGCAACCCTTGCAGCTTCTCGCCCACGATTCCCATTTTCATTTTTCCCCGTTGCTCTGCTGATCGACCTCCTTGACCAGCAAAATTTTCACGCCGTTGTCCGGATAAATCTGCGTCGGAAACGCGGCGCGTTCGCCCGTCCCGGCATTGCGCGCACCGTTGCCACTCACTGCGATCTTCCGGGCGTCGTTCTCGGCCCTCGCTCTACCGGTAAGTTTCTCACCGGACTTGTGCGGTACCGTGTACGTTTTCGCGTTAGTGGGTCATCAGGTCCGCAACGCCGATCGCCCACTTGGCCGCGTAGTCGCTATGCCCCATGGCAAGTTGCTCCTGACGCTCGACTTCCTCGATCGAGGGCGAGCGCAGGCTGAGCTTCTGCGCCTGGCCGGTTGCTTCGCGAAAGACTTCGGCACGCTCGGCGATCATCCATTCGTCGGCTGATCGTCCTTTTCGTTTCGAGGCCTCGGTCATCAGCGCGTCGTAAATGCTGCGCGCCGGTTCGTTTCTCGGACGGAAGTGATCCACGATTCCTTCTCCTAAGCCACCGTAGCAGCGCGGTGCGCTTTCTCGGGGTCGTTCTCGTACAGACGCTCGCCAGTCTGATGATGCTCGACCCAGACACGCCACCCGTTTTTGTCGACCACTGCCGCACCTTCCAGGGCCGTCTTACGGGCCTGCGGGTTGTCCGAGTCACCCACGATCCGGCCTGTATTGCCCAGGGCGTACATGAGGTTCCATACCTTGTTGTTTGCCACGATTCCCTCGTTGACAGTTGAGCCGCTCGATCGGCATATCCGTTCGTGCCCAGACGTTCCCGGCGCTCGGCGATCTCGCGCGGCGTCTGGATCGCTTGCATCGAATCGATGCTTCGCGTAGGTCAGGGTCCAGGTGAGCCCTAGAGCAGCTCGTATTTTTCCATCAGTTCGAGCTTCCAGCGTTCCTTGCGACGCCGATCCTGGCGCGCTTCTTCAGTCGGGACGATTTCGGGTTTCGCTGCGAGCGTCGCGTCGTATCGCTCAGTCTCGGCGACCAGCTTGATGAGGTTCCTCAGGTCACTCTTCGCTTGCGTGAACATATCAGCTCCTGCGTGTCATGGTTAAGAAGTCTTACGCGACCAGGCATACGTGGTCTGCGATCTCCGAATACGACATTCCGCCATCGTAGTAGTCCTGCAGCGATCGCTCGTTCTCGCGCACGTACGCTTCAGCCTTCGCCGGGACGTTCATGCCGACTTCGCGCATCGCCTTGAACTCGCAGAGGACGTTCGGCACGACGCCCTGCTCGAGGATGTTGCCGGTCGTCGCGACTTGGGTGGAATTCTGGCCCATTTTCTAAATATCCGGAGATTGCCTATACGGCGTGATCGAATTTTAGTGCAGCTTCTCGCCCCAGCCGTGCGCGGCCGGATCGATGACCGGACAGGCCTGCCGGATGAGTCTGTCGAATTCGCAGTCAATCTCGATCCAGTCGTCGGCGTCGGCGAAAATAAGCCGGCCGCGATCAGCAGCGCCGATGTAGCGCACCAGATTGCCGTGGATCTCGAACTCGTCGCCTTGCGAATCGAGATCCAGGAAGGTGCAACAGTACATCGCGCCGACTTCGAGAGCGTTGCCCGCGTGGTCCGTGATCACTGCAACCGGCGCATGCACGGGAGCGGTTGTTTCCGTGGGTGCCATTCGGACGTGGTTCTATTCGTTCATGGATGTCCTGTTGGTTGGTGGCTGACTTGCCATGCGCCCACTATAGTGGCGCGGATACCCCATACAAGATCCCGCGAAACTCGCATTCCCCGGCTTTCCCTCGACCACTTGAGATGCCAATTCCTGTTCGGAATCAGGTGAGCTTTTTCGGGAATCAGATCACGCAGTATTCGGTCCGGGCCCGCGTGCAGGACCTTGAATGGCACGCGCCTCCTGGGATAATCCTTCCATACCCGATCACGAGGAACGGAATTCACCATGCATCTCGCTCACACCGATCAGCGCCGGACCCCGGCACGCGCCGCGGGGACCCTGCCACTCGGCTCCATTCTCGGCTCGGTCCAGCTTCCTGGCCACGTCATTCGCCTCTCTGACCAGTTGGCTGGCGAGTTCTACACCGCCGCCGAGGAAATCGAGTTCTGCGGCGATCAGGTCGAGACCTTCGCGATCCCGCCGTGGGCCAGCCGCGACAGTGCCGCGTGGCTTCCGGATCTCGCTGCGCTCGGCTACCGCCGCGCTGACAGCGGCTTCCGGGGCCGTGAAGAACTGCTCGTGGCGACCGCTGCCGCAGACATGCACACCGACGACGAGGGCCTGGTGCTGATGGTAGTGCTGCACAACGACGGTCTAACCTTCCGACACGGAAAGGTCCGCCACAAGCCGAAGGCGGGTGACTGGTTCATCTTCGACGATCGTCTGCCTCACGGCGTTGAAGAGGCGCCCGGCCGGGCAGCGTTTCTCGGCTGGAACATCCCGATCGTGCCGCTCTGATCGACGGCTATCGCTCCCCATTCTCGAGAGGAACACGATGAAGCAACAGGACATCAAGGTCGGCAGCATCTATACCGACGGTAAGGCGGGCCTGCGCCGGGTAACGGCTGCTGGCCCGCAATACAAGCTGTACGACGGCCAGGAGGAAAGTAAGCACGAGACCAGTACCGTCTGTGAACGCTCGGTGACGAGTGCCATGATGTCCGGCGAAGGACACGAATGACCGGTCGTGTCCACGATAGGAGTTGTGGACAGAGTGACTCAGACAGTCGAGATCCCGCCGAAACGGCAAACTCGCCGACATCCCACGGAATGGAAGCGGACCATCGTCGCGCTGACATTCGAGCCCGGCGCGTCGGTCGCCCGTGTTGCTCGCGAGAACGGCATCAATGCCAATCAGGTGTGGGCATGGCGCCGCCTCCATGCGCAAGGCCTGCTAACGGACGATGCGATTCCAGACGCAATGCTGCCGGTTGTCGTCAACGAACCGTCTCAGCCGTCGATGGCGCTCGAGGTGCCGACTGCGACCGACAACATACCGTCCGGCTCGATCCAGATTCAGCATGGCAAGACGTCGATTCGAATCGAAGGCGCGCCGGACCCGGACGTGCTGCGTTCTGTTCTCGATCGCATTTTACGATGATCGGTCTGCCTCAAAACACGCGGATCTGGATCGCGGCGGGCGTCACCGATATGCGATGCGGCTTCAATTCGTTGGCCGCGAAGGTACAGACGGTGCTGGAGAAAGATCCGTTCTCTGGACACGTGTTCGTGTTCCGGGGCAAGCGAGGTGACCTGCTGAAGTGTTTGTATTGGAGCGATGGCGGCCTATGTTTATTGGCCAAGCGGCTCGAGAAGGGGCGTTTTGCGTGGCCGCGTGCTGACGCCGGCGTGGTCGCGCTAACAACCGCCCAACTGTCGCTCTTGCTCGAGGGTTTCGATTGGCGGCAGCCGGTCGAAGCCGCGCGCCCACGCAGCGCGCTGTAAACCATTGTTAACTGGTGCTCGCGTGATCATGGGCAGTCGTAAACTGTCCTCATGGAATCGACCTCGACCGCGCTGCCCGACGACATCGACGCTTTGAAAGCGTTGCTGCGTGAGCGCGACGCCCAGGTCGCCGAGCTGCGGCAGCAACTCTCGTCGCGCTCACTTGAGATCGAGCACCTAAAGCTCACGATCGCGAAACTGCGCCGCATGCAGTTCGGCCGTAAATCGGAGAAGCTGGATCGCCAGATCGAGCAGCTCGAATTGCGGCTGGAGGACCTACAGGCCGACGAAGGCGCCGCCGAAGTGACGGCCGCTCACGAAACGAAGCAACCGCGCCGCGAAGGTGCGAGCCGCAAGCCGTTGCCCGATCACCTTGAGCGCGAAGAGCGTGTCCATCTGCCTGCCGGTGACGACTGCCCCGATTGCGGTGGACGTCTCAAGTCGTTGGGCGAAGACGTCGCGGAGCAACTCGAATACGTACGGGCGCACTTCCGCGTGATCCGTCACCGCCGTCCGAAGCTGGCCTGCGCGTGCTGCGATCGCATCGTGCAGGCGGCGGCACCGAGCAGACCGATCGACCGCGGCATCCCGGGCCCGGCGCTGCTCGCCCACATCGCCGTGTCGAAGTTCGCTTACCACATCCCATTGCACCGCCAGGCAGTCATGTATGCGCGCGACGGCGTCGACATCGACCCCGGCACCATGGGCTACTGGATGGGCAGCATCGCGAGTCTGCTTGCACCGCTGGTCGACGCCGTACGCCGCTACGCGCTGGCCGGTGGCAAGGTTCACGGGGACGATACACCGCTGCCCGTGCTGGCGCCAGGCAACGGTCGCACGAAGACGGGACGTCTGTGGGTCTACGTGCGTGACGACCGGCCGAGTGCTTCCGAAGAGCCGGCAGCAGTCTGGTTCGCCTATACGCCCGATCGACGTGGTGAGCATCCTCAACAGCATCTCGCACACTTCGCGGGCGTACTGCAGGCCGACGCGTTCGCTGGCTATGCCGAGCTGTATCTCGACGGCCGCGTCCAGGAAGCCGCGTGTATGGCTCACGCGCGCCGGAAGATCCATGACCTGCATGCGGTGCGCCCCAACGCCGTGACGGAGGAGGCGCTGTGCCGGATCGGTGCGCTCTACAAGATCGAAGAGCTGATCCGCGGCAAGCCGCCCGACGAACGACGCGGTGTGCGCCAAGCGCGGGCGGTGCCGCTGCTCGATGACATGAAGCGCTGGTTCGAAGCGACGCTTGCCACGCTCTCTGCAAAATCTGACACGACCAAGGCGATACGGTACGCGCTGAATCGCTGGCCGGCGCTCGTCTACTACTGCAGCGATGGGCGTGCGGAGATCGACAACCTGATCGCCGAGCGAGCGCTGCGCGGCGTCGCCCTCGGCAGACGGAATTACTTGTTCGTCGGTGCCGACTCCGGCGGCGAACGTGCCGCCGCGATGTACAGCCTGATCGGCACGGCACGTCTGAACGGCCTCGATCCCGAGGCGTACCTCGCCTACGTGCTTGACCGCGTCGCCGACCACCCGGCCAACCGTATCGACGAGCTGCTGCCGTGGAACGTGGCGCTGTCGCTGCCGTCTACTGCTCGTGTCGAGCCCATCCGATAGCTTCGCGAATCTCCGTCGTCAACAACCCGCACTACGGTGCTGCTCGGGCGCTTACGGAGGAAACGGACTGCCTCCAATACGAGGTCATCGCGAGCGCGGCGGCAGGGTCCGTTGTCGAGCGTGGCAAGTCGCCCGACGGTAATCCGCTCGCCCACTCCACACGCCAGTCGTTCGCGGCATGGGCGAAGGCCGAAGTGCCGGCCGACCAGGTCGAGCAGAAAATCGCTGAGTTCGGCGCCAAGCGCGTCAAGCTCACGCCCCCTCAGGCCAAGCTTATGCGCACCTTCGACCCGGCTGACGAGCTCAAGACGGGCACGAACTGGTGCTGTGAGCCGGACGAGCTACGCCCGGCTCGCGCGTGCCAGGACAAGGGCCTGCTCACGATCGACGGCGAGCCGGGCCGCGGCGAGCATTTCGAGATCAAGCTGACGCTCCTCGGCATCGAGGTCGTGCGGCTCATGACGACTGGCGTAACGGAGCCGGCGTAACCGTACTTCAACCGGCCTAAGGTCTGTCGGGACACAGTCCGCGTCCCGACCACACTGTTACCTGCCGGCGTTGGGGCGAGCATCAGTGCGCGCGACCACTCTCAGCAGCTCGGCCCGAATGAATTTCGGGAGCGTTTCTCCATTCCCCATCCTGATGAAGGCTGCCCGATGCTCTCGCGATCTCGAGCACAGCGCTTCCAGCTTTGCAAATGCCTCACACGACGTCCGATAGCTTTCGGTCTGGCGCACGAACTGACTCCACCAAAATTCAAACGTGGACACTCTGCGCCGCAGTAGAGCGGCCGCGATCAGATGGTCTCTGACCTCGCGCTCTTCTGGCGGAATGCTGCCCACTGCAAAGTGATCGAAGGGTTCGGTCACATACCTCTCATCAAGAGGAGTGTCCATGTGCCGAGTCCGCTGACCGTCTTGCATAAAGGTCAGACTCGGATCGAACGGTTCCTGAGCGTATTCCCGCGATGGTCGCGGAATAGATCCGACCGGAGGAGCGTCTGCGCCCTGTCTGTTGCCGAGGTTATGCATGGTGATGTCTTGGTTTGCCGCAACGCTTGAAGGCTCCGTGCGCAGCTTCTCTTCAGCCTTGTTCGCCCGCCGGTCGCTGGCCAGCGCGAGTCTCGTCTTCGAGTGCGCCCTTGTTTTCCGGAGACACATCTAACGGTGCTTCGCCGTTGCGCCGCATGTCGATCTCACGCCAAACTTTCGCGCTCAGCCCGAATTCCTCCCGATAGGAAGTGATACCCCGGTTGAATACCTGCTCGAAGCGCCTGAAATCCTCCTCCGTCTCGCCAAGCACGAGCGCCATGACGGGCTTTGCTTCCGTGTCACCGAAACCCACGCGGGGTAGAGCGTGCATTGCATAAAACGTCTGGCCCGCTGGGAGGGCGTTGCAAAATGCCTCTACCGCTTTCTTCAGTTGCGCTTCGGTCAACATGCCCTTTCCTTCCTTTTGTCTGTGGAGTGGCTAGGTTTCGACCTGGGCCACTTCGAGGTCTTTAAGCTCTTCAACGCTGACCCCGGCCGCCGAGGCCGCTCGTGCGACTGCAGCTCGATGATCCGCTTGTTTCTCCGCTGCGGCTGCATCCACTGCGCGCAGCGGATGCAGTACCTCGCGCGGGCTGGACTGGACGTACGGACACACGACCACGCCCCTCCTACCGGATCGATTTGCCTTTAACGCCATCGTCCCACGCCTGCAGCGCAGCCGACTTTGTTCGCATCGGGGTTGCCCGGACTCCCCCCGGAAAGTGCGACTTCGTGCAGTACGCGGTCCAATACGTTGGCCCCTTCGTCACAACCGGCTGCGCTCCACATCGCGGACAGGGCTCGTTCATCGAATCCATCGTCGTTCTTCCGTCAGTGTGCCGGAACGACGTAGTCCCCGTTGGGGCGCTTGACGACCGTCGCTGGCATTCCGTCGTGCTCGCGGTGTTCGACGGTCCACGTTTCCACCACTCGCTCACCACCAGTCAGAAACTGGACCCGCACGGTGTTCGTGCCTGGTTTGACGACGACGCATCCGGTGAACGGGCGAAGGCTATCATCCGGACGGCCTCCGATCCAATAGTCCTTCCACGGACGAGGATCATCAGGGCAAGGAGCGAAACCGAAAATCGCAGTCTCGTGACCGTCAATCTGCACCTTGTATCCCGGCTGAATGATGATGTCAGGGTTACCCATGCCGGATCGGACCATGACGTCACGAGCCAGATCCCGCGCGTACGGAAACGCGATGGCCAATACAACGATAAGGCCGGTGATGCCTACTGCCGCGTAACGTGCTCGACGCTCGAGCTTACCTAGCGCTGAAGTGAATACATTTACCATGTCGATCCCACCTTCCCCATTCCTTACCGAATTGGCTGCGACCGCCCTTTTGACCAGGTGGCCGGAGCGCGGTTGTCGCTTGTATTATTTGCCCCGTGCCGCAGCATAAATTGCAGGCATGTCGACCTCGCCGTCGACGATCGCTTGCAGCACGTCGTCGGAGAAAGCCTTGACGATGCCGAGCTTTCGCGCCTTGAGCTCGACCGCTGCAGCTGCGCGCCACTGCTCGACGTCGGTCAGTTCCGGCTCCAGGTCGGGATGAGTCGACACGTAGCCCGCCATCACGTTCTTTGCTTCGCTCCGGATATTTCTCGGCATCTCTCAACTCCTGTCGGGGACTATCGGCACACGATCAAATTTTGCCAGCCCGTTCCCACGAATCTAGACAACGCAGGCGTGCCGAACCGATCGTTTTTCCGGTCTGGATTCGCGCCGCCAACTATCGAGTAAAGGTCACTGCGATCGCTGGCACCATGACCAACAGCCCCAATCCGATCAGGAACAGCACCTTTGCCCGCCATCCCTTGGCCAGGTCGATTCCGATTCGGTTGCTCAAAGCACCCCATACCGTTCCCGCAAAGAACATCAGCCCGCCCTTGGTCGTCTCGTGAACGCCCAGGGCCATCACCGCCAGTTCGTACACCGCAAAGACCGCAGCGCCCATCGCGGCGGCGAATGTCATATCGTTGAATGTCGGGCGGCGAAGCGTTACTCCCAGTATCTGCATGACTGACTCTTTCGGGTTGGCCGGAATTCGGCAACTACAGGTTAACGGATTCGAACGGAGCAGCCTTAAACGCGAATTGCTGCCCGCACCGCGTCGCCGGCGGCCTTCTCGTAATGCCGAGCGTTCTCAGGGCTGTCGTCGCATGCGCGGCTAATCACGCTGGCAATATGGGTCACCGCGCTCCGGCCCGGTTCACCTTCCTCGGCGGCCTTCAGTTCGATCAGCACAGCGTCCGCGACGTTGAGGTAGTCCTGCCATCGGTATTCATTTCCCGCGGCGTCGCCCTGATGCATCGGCTGCTCGCCACAGGCCGAACATATTGCACCGGCAACCCGCTCCCGAGTTGCCGGGTGGGGCTGCGTAGCGCGGAGTTTCTCCATGACCTGCTGGTAGTTCTCGTGGAGCACCGGCCAGTCCGGACCCGGCTCGAGCGCGCCCGGATCCAGACGACCTTTGAACACGTCAAGACGAACCTGCGGATGCTTGTGGCCGACCGTTGCCAGCCAACCGGCGCACGCGAGCTCTGCGCCGACCCTCGACTGGTGGCAAGCAAAGATCCCAGCACCGATCTCCGGTCCCATCCCGCGATGGTCCGGACAGGTCGCCGCCAGATTCTCCGCTAACTCCATGTCGAATTGCGGGATGTCGGTCGCCGAGCTGTCGAGCCGCCAGGGGCACGAGGCGCACGGCTTGGCCATGTGGTGAAGCGGATTGTCTGCCATTACCTGTCGCCTCTACTGAACCTCGGCGCCGCCCGATGACGCCACCAGCACGGCCTCTCCGTTGATCCCTGGCGCATAGCCCACGCTCCTGAGCGCGTCCAGGGTCGGATAATAGGTGAACTCCCCGAGCACTTCGGCACCGTCGCCTTCCTCATAGGATCCGCACAACATGACCGTGCGTTCCGTCACCTGGCAGGAGAGGCCCGGTCCCGGGTTCGCCACATCACGGACGAAGCCGTCTTCGTCCACGAAACACCCTTTCGGGTAGTTGGAGTTCGACATGGGCGTGCCCCCCATCATGCCTTGATGTCCTGCAGGAATGCGTTGACCCGCGCCGCCATCAGCGGATCCAGTCGGCGCTCGATCGCGTCTTTCAGTTCCTGGCTGACGGCGATCTGGTAACCATGCTTACGGCCGAGCGCGAGGAAAGGTTCGTTTCCCGCGCACCACTTGACGAAACTGTCCAGCGCGTCGACGCCGAGCACCTCCCCTTCGACGAGCTGCGTTTCGCGCTCGAACAGCGTGTCCCCGTCGCCCATTTTCGCGAGAATCACGGTCTTGCCGATTTTCGTCGGGAGCGCGGCAAACCACAGGTCGATCACGGATCCGTCGATCTTGGCTCTCAGCTTCGCGGTCTGCCGGCGGTCATCGAGCTGGTAGGTCGGATGGGACGCCACCCTGGAGTGGGTGTTATACAGGTACAGGAATGCGGTATGGGCATCCATGACGCTGAGTGAGAGGCTCAGACTGTCTCCCGGCTGCTGCTCGCCATAGGTGATGACCGCCGTGTCATTGCCGTCACTGATCTCGCATTTGGCGATGTTCCTGCCCCCCGCAAATTGGCGAAGGATCGCGGCAGGGAGCGTGGGAATTCTCTGGTCTACGTGCATTTTTCTCGTCTGGATTGAGCGTGCGGTGGCGAGACATCGCCAACCGCGTCATTATCGCTTGAGAAGTCAAACTTCCAGAATCGTGAAGTCCGGGTCGACTTCGACGAGATTGCCGAAATCGTCCTGGACCGCGAGATACGGTCCGGTGCCGTGCTCGAACACATAGGTCCACCGGATATCGAGCTTCCACTTTTCGATCGTCGCTTTTCTGTACATTGCCGAATCCTCCATTTGTCTTGGCGGGCAGATCATGGGAACACATTACCGGTCCGGCGCCGGGTTTCAAGCCTCTGCGCGAAAACTCAGTTCGTTCGACATGCCTTGAATGCGCGAGCTCGCCGCGTATCTTCACGTCATGGTTCAGCGGCATACGCTGCGTCGCTGGATACGACACTGGAGAGCCTGAACATGAGCACCGAACACATCGCCCGGATTTTCGACCAGAAAGGCATCCACGCCGCCTACGACGCCTCATGCGCCATGATCCGCCAGCAGACCGAGGAGATGAACGGCCTGTGGTCTTCGCGCTTCTTCGAGCGCCGGATTCTCGATGACGGATCGAAGAAGCTCTGGCCGACTACCGAGGCACACATCAGCCGCAGCCACGATCTTTCCGATTGCGATGATGGTCCGATCCCCGAGTTCCTGTACTGCGACGTCGACGGGGAGTTATACCCGGTGACGTTGGGCAAGCAGGCGCGAATGAACAGCGACCAGGAACACCCGGTTCACTACGCATCGGCCGACATGATCGCGAACGGGAAGGTCGTCGGTCACGTCATCTACACCGACCACTGACCTCGCAGCTGGCGCGCTGACCGACTTATTCGCCGAACAGGTCCGCCTGCCCGCTGCGGGACGTCTCACCCGTGCGAACGGCCTCCTCTGCTTGAGCGACGGGCTCGACTCGGAGGAGCCATTCCCTCCACGGTTCCGGCAGGGAACAGTTGATCGGTGCCCAGGCGAACAGCGGCGCGATCTCACTGTCGCGGTACCCCGCCAGCCCACATCCGATTCTTGTCACGAAGAACCGCTCGGCCGGCTTGCTCTTCGCGTATTCGATGAATTCTGCGACCGCGCCCGCGATCTGCTCGAGCGGAAGGGTCTGTTCGGGATCGTCCAATGGCGGTCGGGGACTTCCTGGCGTCGGCCGGCCATCCTTCGTCGGAATCGCATAGCTCTGGCGGCTCCTGCCCGCCGGTTTTCCGGCGGCTGCGCCAAACTTCTCGCGAGCGACAAGCGCAGCGCCTTTGCCATGCCTCGAGGCAAGATTCGATCCGAACACGAAGATTTCGCCATCCTTCGGCAGGGTTCCGTCGAGATGGAAAATCCGATGTTGCCCCAGCATCCACAGCGCGAAACGATCGTATGCGCCGTCGTTGGCGAGATTGAACACCGGCACGCGATGGCGACTGGCCATGACGATTGCGGTTGCTGTTCCGCCCGTTTCGGGAGATCGAGCTGCCTCTGATTCGCACCCGTCCGGCGTCCAACAGAGGACGAACCGCGCCGGCCTGTCGAGGTTCGGACCCAGAAACTCGCCGACGTTGCGGGAATGCAGCCGACGATCGCCTTCCTTCAGCCGCGACCAGGCCGGATGCACCGTCGCCGCTATTTCGGAGTGCCTGGGTGTTGGGAATTGTGCATGATCCGAGGAATGGCCGTTGAAGCCCGGCCACGGAAGCCAGATCTCCTTCGCGCCGCCGACGGCGTCGCATCCCGCCTCGAAAGCTGCATCGGCCCGATCAGCGGCGCCTGAGCGTAGGATGTAGCCAAGCGCGGAGAGACGCCTGGCGATGGCCGTCATGCGCCTGCAGATCTCAACTGGGGTGTCACTGGAGCCGATGCCGGCATAGTAGAGCGTGTCCGCGTTTTCCATACGGCCAGCATACCTGTCCAGTAGATCCCGACAAGAGCTCGAAAGCCCTCGTTGATGCGGGAATATCGATTGACCGCTAGGTTGTGATGCCACGCCGACGAGCGCGACATGGTCACCCATGCGATGCCGGCCAGCATACCGCTCACCTGATGCCCGCGTGGCGGCGGGCACCAGGCAGAATTTACGCAGTCTCGATGTCGATGCGCAGGTTGTTGAACCATGCTGCGAAGTCAGCGGCGTCGGTGAATACCTTGGTCAGCGCGCCTTCATTGCTGATGCCGACCGTATAGCCCTCGTTGAGCAGTCCAACGATGTGCGTTTCAAAGAGAGCAGGATTCCCTTGTTTGGTAAGGGAGTCGCTGATCGTTTCCTCGGAAATGGTGACTACGGGAGTGCTCATGGTTCTCTTCTTTCGATTTCACGGCGGCCGGCCGTGCGCGGGGCGCCGCTGGCGCCGATTGCTTTTCCGTTCTCAGTCGAGGGCGAGTCGATCAGTCAAATGCAGGTCGCGGCATTTTTCGACGTAGCGAGCAATAACGTCAACGATCCGGCGAAGATTCGTCAGATTTGCACGTGCGGTTTCGAGGTCGGCAAGGTTCCGCTCGACCTCAAGTGGGTTCTGCATATCTTTGTTGATCCCCGCGACGATCAACGGGTACAAATCGTGAACCTTCTCAAAATCTTTGAATGTATCCAGCTGACCGTCTGTCACGTGGCGAAGCAGATAACCGAACTCGTGAACCAACAAGCCGTCTATCGAGAGATCACGGACTGTATCGAGTTCCATCCGATTCTTGACCATCAATTCCGAGAGCTCACGTTCTCGACGCATGGTCGATTGCTTTACCCTTCGCTCTAGTCGCCATTGGCGAGGCACATCGCCGCGTACCACCCAATGAACTATGGCGACTGTCACGATTACTGTGCCCATCACGACAAATTGGTTCATCCAGCATCCATTTGCTTTCGGCTACGGGCCGTGCCGGGCGCTCGTGCGCCAGTTCGCTTTTACGGGTATCCGTTTTTTGCGCTTGACCACTTGCGTCTACGCTGTGCAGCATACAAACGGCTTGACGATGGACCGAGTCCAAAAGATGAGGCCGAGGAAAGTCGCCGCCGCAAGGGAAGACTCCAGCCACCCACGTGACTTCATCCTCTATCGGCACGACATCCAATGACTCACTCCCGATCATTGCTACTTGGGAACGCATTCCCAAACAGGGGGGGAATCCTTTCCACCACGCAGCTTCTCGGCAAGCTTCAGAGCCGTCCCCCCCGCTAATTCGCATGCCGGTTTAGACTCAAATTCTTGCATCGAAATGCCCTGCGCCCCTCCCCCGACATTGCTGGTCATGAACGCGACAATGAGAATGAATTTCATATTTTTTGGTATCCGGCTTACGTGGTTGATTTCAGCTAATTCTGAACGTCGTCGGTCAGCTGCGTCAGTGTTGACATGACGGTGCCGACCCGTTTTACCTACCGACTCGACTTGCAACGTCACGGCAAGGCAGGCACTCGCACCAACTCTACGCCATAGCCGTTTGCGCGCAGACGTGCGACGAGACCTTGCGGGCCAGGCAAGTGAAGGGCGCCGACGACGATTGCAGCATCACCATCATCCAGATAACCGCGCAGGCGGTCCATCCATGCGGCATTGCGTTCGTCGACCATGATGTGCCGATGCGTGGCGGCGTCGGCCGAATTGGCAAAGGAATCGTCTACGAGACGCTGTAGGGCATCGAAGTCGCCGGCATTGAAGGCGCCAGCGACCGGAGCAAGCACCGCGGCCGGATCATGGGACAGCGCCCATCTGAACCCTCGCCGCTCGATGCCCTCGGGCACCGCGAGTCGTTGACGCTGGACGAATGCGTCGTCCTCCAGATACTCAGGCTTCAGGTGGTATTCGAGCAGCGCCGATAGAGTGAGCGCAAAATCCGCTGCCTGAAAGGGATTCAGGCCGCACACCGCATAAGCGACCTGATTGGCATCGCGCACTTCGGGGTGGGTGAGCAGTTCGTCGGCCTGCTCGGGCGTCTTGCCGGAACAGGCCGCTCGTCGATGATACGTATCGAGCTCGGCCGCGCTCAGCCCGGCAGCCCATGCAGCAGGTTCGGCACGTTTTGTCGTTACCGCCTGCGGCACACCGAGTTCTGCCGGTGACGTCTCTCCCACATGCTCGAGGACGAAGTGCCGTTTGCCGGCAAGCACTTCGGGCGACGGACGCAGCAATCCTTTGGCCGGGACGTGCATGACGCCAATCAAGAGACTCTGCCGTCCGTTGGGGGCGGTGACCGCGAATGCAGGCACGCCCTCAGCCGACTGATTAGCCAGCAGGCCGGCGCAAGCTACGTGAGTGCAGCACCCAAGAAACAATGCGAGCAATGTTCGCTTCAATTTTATTCCGACGGTTAATTGTTCAATGCTCGATGGAGGTAGAAGAACACCATTGCGATGCTTCCAGTCAAGAATCCTGAAAGCGTCAAGGGCACCTCTGCTACGAGTCGCCCCGACACAATCCACGCACCCAGCCAAAGGACGCAGGACAAGACTGCCCACCGCGCGGCAAATGACTTGGCACGTGGTTTCAGCCACTCGCGGTTGGCCTCACGGCTTTGGCGGTCGGCGTGACGCGTCCAGACGTTCACCGCACTCCTGTAAGCATCGCCGAGTTCACCCCACATTCCAGCCGCTTTGATGTCCGCCCGCAGGGCCTGCGTCGATTCTCGTGATATTTCGTTCGGAGGCGCCGGTACAAAATACTGGAATATGGCTTTGATCATGTGGGTTTCCCATCTTCCTAGTCAGGCAAGAGATCATCGTTACGGGTGAACACGATCAGCTCATAGGGCGCTCCGGGCCGACATAACAGCGAGAAGAATCCTCCCGTCGCACGCGGATGCGGCACAAATGGGAGACCCGGCTCGCACTCCTAGAAGGTCGGGTCCAACAGCATCCCGTCAACATTGCGTACGATTGAATGCGCAACGAAGCGCACCCACGCGCCGTCAAGTTCGATCGCGAGCCACCCGCGCACTGCATGAGTGCCCGTATGAGTGGCAACCCACGCATCGACGGCATCGTGACAGTTCGGCCGAGGCGTGGCTGCTGGCCGCATATGTTGGATCGGGCGTGCTCGACGTGCGGCGACAAGGCCATCAACAAGTGCGGTGGCCAGAGACTCGTTTCCGATCGGGTGTGTATGAGAGACCCGCGTGCGCATGCCGTCGTTTCCTGGGCTATTCGGATTAACGTGTGGAAGACCGTTTACGAGCAAACGGCTCCGGAGGTGGCAAGTGCGGCCGTTGCATCGCGCAATCCGCGTTCGTAGCCCGCTTCTTCAGCGACTCGCAATTGGTCAGCGTGACGATTTTGCATTCGGTACATCGCGCGATGAAGGTCAGTGTCGTCCTCCATGTAGCGTGCCAGCTGCTCCTCGGTCTTTCGCAGAGCCATTAGCAGCCCGCGCTCGGCACCCAGGCTCACTCGCACCATGCAGCCAGGCTCTGCAGTAGGCACGGCACCAAAATGATCCCGTGCACTGCCAACGGTCGTAAATGTTTCTCCGCAATGGAAGCAAGTCCACCCTTGCGCTGGCACCTGGTAGGTGTCACTGGATTTCACACGAATTTCCGCATTTTCGCCTTGCATGGGTGCTCCTTTCCACACGTTTTTCCCGGATAGCCGTTTCCTGTTTCCCGCGGTCAGTTGCGATGCGACTTATAGGACAAAACTTCGAAGCCGAGCGGATTGGCCTCAAACTTCTTTTCACACTCGCGGTCGTCGCTGACGGGGCAGTCCATGGGCGATTTGAAGCCAAACCTCACGGTTGCGACGCCACCCGCAAAAACGGCACTTGCCAAGCCAGGCGAGACAATATCGACTCGTTCGACTTTGGCGTGCTCGCGCTTCACTACTTCTTCCTTCACCAGCCTCTTTTCAATCGGCACAGCGGCTTGCTGGTTTTGAGCAAGTGCCACGTCGTATGCAGTCCGGTCGACTACGCCCCCGACATCCGCGGCGAAAGCCGGGCTCGTGAGCAGAGCGGCACCGAAGGAGGCGATCGCGAATTTCCTCATCTTGGCCTTCCAAGTTCCGGCTACCGGCCGATCGTGCGGGGCGCTCGAACGCCGATTTGCTTTGGCCGTGCTTGCGGCAGGCCCATCCATTTAGCCGCACGCAAGGGCTTTTCAACCCCAACTGACTTTGTATCCGACCGCCTGCGCCTGCTGAAAGAGGTCCACAAAACGCAGCGCAACGCGCTGGACGTAGTCGTCTGTCCTCCCGAAGGACACGATGCGTGGCCCCCGACCGATGGAGACGTCTCCCCCAGATCGGTCAACGACTCGCACCGCCCCTTTAGTGTCGAGCGCCTCGGACGTCGCGGGTTCGCGCAGAGATTGAACGTTTGCTACCTTCAGTGCGCGGCGCACCAGTTCCCCAAGCTCGCTTGCTGACCACGAGCCGCATTGATCGGGCGCGACACCAAGAGCCTCGAGCATTGCGAACGCATTGCTATCCACCAGTTTGATCTCCGGCAGCACGGACACCTCCTCGGTGTACTCTTCGTATCCTTCCGGCTGGTGTATAACAGTTCGAGTCGGCGCATCGGGCGCCCAAAATGTGATGCTCACGTCAACTTTTCCTGACTTCGTTCGGGCTCGCCTTGTCGGACGAGGAGGTTCGACGAACGAACGCATCCAGCCAGCCCGGCCACTTGCGCAGATCCACAGAGCCGTTGGGTTCTGTCGGTTGCTGCTTCGCCCACGCATCGCGCATTTGGTCCTGCGCGAAGGCGGTTGCAGCCGTTCCGATCAGCAAAGCCACGAGGATCTGTTTCATGCCGTGTGAACTTCTGGTCATATTTGGCTCCCTTCAAACGCCCCGCTTGGAGAGAGCATCCCGGCTTACGCTCCCTGCCAGTTGCATACTGCCGACCAGCTCTGCTGCGCTTGCCCTCTCCAAACGAGGCGGATTACTCCCGGAAGACGCTGATACCGCTTTCTGTCGTCTTCCCAGAACCCTTAGTCGCCTTGACTCGACGGAACAACGGTCTCCAGAGTCCGGCCCCGGGAAATTTTGGAGATTTCCTCTTGCGTCAGAACCAGATCCCGATACGCCTCCTTTTGGTCTGTGTCGATGGATTGTGGGATGAAGATCTTCGATTCAATCATTGCCTTGACTCCTGTTGGATGTTCGATTATCAGCTACAGAATCGGGGTTGTCGCTATTCTGATTACTGCCCGCGTTTGCAATCGAGCGCCTGGACTCGCCACCCGTCCGGATTTGCCGTCACGTCCCGCCGAAGCTCGATCTTGCACTTCTGGTCTGCGACTAGCGCATAGACAGTCGCACTGTCCCCGTGTACGTCGGGAGCGCTCATCACGATGAACCTGCCGACAAGGAACTTCTCGGCGACGCGTTCCGCACTGCCTCCTCCGTCTTTGTCTGCCGCCATCGCCCCGGCCCACACACTCGCCAGCGCGAGCAACGCAAGCAGCTTCTTCATTTGATCACCCTCGTAGTTGGTACCTAGTGTCGCGACACCTGTTTTTGTTCGTTCAGCTTTGCCGAATGATGACAATCACCCAATGCCCATTTCGGGCAGCGACGGCTGGCGATGGTGAATGATTCGAAAGTCATAGTAGGCGTCACCCGCGTCGGCCCGTATGCGCGGGACGACGCGTTGCGAGCGAAACGTCACACCGCCCATCTCGATGGCGAGCATGGCGGAGGTTCCCGGCACGGCCTGTCCATCGAATGTGTTTACGAGCCCAGTAGCAGATTCCGGATCGAAATTGACGTAGTGCCCTGCGACGGCGAGCCGAGACTTGAGGTGCCCGGCATTTCTTTCGACCTGGATGTCGCTTGCTATCCGTGTCGCGTTTTCGAACAGCCGATCTCGTCCTCCAAGATCAGCCCCCAAGGCTTCCGGCCACGGGATCGTTACGACAATGGCGCGAGGGCGAGGATCGCCGAAATCGTCCTTTCCCGCGAGCAGTGCCAGAACGGAACCGATGCGATTCCAATGGTCGTAGTCCTCCCACTGCTTGACCGACGTCGCCAAGGCCTGACCACCTTGCGAAAGCAGAAGGTTGATTGGCAAAAATTCCGGCGACTGGCCAATCTCATGTCCCGTCATCGCTACAACACACCGCGCGGCCAAACACCATTGCAGCAACACTTCGCCGTGCTCCTCCAGGCTCCCCTTGCCGGCCCGGAGCAGAATGACCCGCTCGGAGTAGAGTTCCCACCCCGCGAACTCAGATGGCTTCACGGAGCCGCCAGCGTCAGGCATACCTGCAGCATCCGGGAACAAAGTCTCGAGCACGGTACAAACCGCCGCGGACGTATTGAATGCAAAACCGCTGAAATCCTCGATATGCCGTAGTTCGGCCCTTTCTCCATTGACGAACAAGCCTTGCTTTGAGAGGACGGCGTTGGGCCCGACGCGAAGAATGCCCGCTTCCGCGTTTTCGAACAGGCGGTTGACAGGGGGAGTCGGGTCGTTATTTTCCATTCTGGATATTTCCGTGTATTCGGCTTACGTGGTTGCTTTGGGCTGAGCCTCGCCAGTGTAGATGCTCACTCGCGCGAAACATTGTTTGCCGACGTCGTCAACGGGAAGACACCCATCACGTAAAGCAGCCCGGCCACGCCAGCAATGATTGAGACGAGTGCCGGGAAACCCATCACGCCTGGCGCCATCCACGCCGCTAACATTGGCGCGTCTTTGAGACTACCGGGCGGTAGCGGTTTCGCGAACCATCCCAGCATCCATGCCCAGATCCCTGCGCAAAATGCCAGCAGTAGCAGTCCCTTCAGCTGGTTCCACATATTTTTCACCATGCCGTTCTCAGATCAATCGCAAAATCGTGTCTTGGGCCGGCTCAACGCGGATGCACTTCGACAGGAGTCAAGACGTAGCGCTTGTCGGTACCATCCAACTGACGCACGTTGATCCCGCTCGTCATTATGCGTGTCAAGGCCGTGGCCGAATTACGGGCGGCTTCCAGTTTCCCGTCGAAGCTGCCACGGTCATACCCTTTGTAAAAGGCAACACTTGCGCTGCTCGCCGCCGACGTGGCGGCCACGATCGCTAAGCCGGCGATCAGGCTTGCCGGATGAAGTGCAATTTTCTCCACGTTTATCCCTGTATCTTTCCCACCGCTCGCCGCTTTGCTTGGAATTCCAGGTCGAATTTCGTGGGCGCAGCCTGCGTAGTTGCAAAGGCATCGGTTTGGGTGATCGTTTTGCCCTAGGTGTTAACGGCCGCGACTGCCCTATTCTTAACCCACTATACCCAGAGGAAGCCCTTATTCAAGCTGCCGCGATCTGTCGCAGCTTGGCCCGCGCGTACTCGGCCCAAGCCTGCACCAGCACGACCAAAATAATGGCCTGATCCGGTGTATCGCAGTTGTGGGGAGTGTATTCCACCTCAGGACCGATCCAGTCGAGCCGATCGGGTCTGTGCAGCCGGCCGAATGTCTCAGGATCGGCGCCCAGACTCCCGCCAAACAGGGAATCCGAAATGAAGGCTCTCGGGCATGCCGTTCCCTCGACGAACAGAATCTGGGCCTGCTGTCCGGCTTCATACACGGAACCGCCCACCCTCGCGATTCGCTGGTGGACGTCCGACATCAGGCGCTCGATCTCGATGGACGGGACCCGAATCTGGATCAGATCGACCAACGCCTGGGTCAAGACGGAAAAGCAGAATCCGGCTGTCTTGTTGCCCGGCACGAGATCCAGCCCGTCGATGCGATAGAAGAAGCGGTATTTGTCCATTGAACGGCCTCGCGATAACTCAGTTTGGGTAGTTGGCGCCCGCGCCGCCGCGACGGTCTTGTCCGCTTGCTAGGGGCCACTCTCTTCCTATGCGGTCACCGTGCTGCGGGCGCTGCAGCGGAACGGGTATCCGAAGGCCTGACGGAGCCCCACTCTCGCCTCTTAGTCACGGCCCTACCGTCAAAGCGCCTCCCCGATCAGCTCGCGGCCGGCTCCGTGCGGCTCGCTTGCCCCATCTGGTCCGCCAGCGCCTTCGCGATCGCGGCTGCGCTGAGCCCGCTGCTGTTGGTCGGCAACAGGGTCTCCTGCGCCACCGGGAAGATGATCACGCTGTTCTGTTCGGCGCCGATCTCCTTGAGCGTAGCCAGCGTGCGCAGGGTGATCGCGGCGGGGTTCTTGGCCAGGATATCAGCCGCTTGGCTCAGCTTTTGCGCCGCCTCGTATTCGCCCGATGCAGTGATCACGCGGGCGCGGCGGCCGCGCTCGGCTTCCGCTTCCTGCGCCATCGCACGGATCATCGTCGCATCGAGATCCACGCTGCGGATTTCGACGTGATCGACGCGGATGCCCCACGCTTTCGAACGCTCCTCGATCGTCGCTTTGAGTGCGTCGTTCAGCTTCGCCTGCTGGGACAGCAGTTCGTCGAGCTTGTGCTGGCCGATCGTCGAACGCAGCGTGATCTGGGCCAGTTGGCTGATTGCGCCTGCGTAGTCGCGCAGATCCAGCAGCGCCTTCCTGGCGTCCGTCACCTGGTAATAGGTGATCGCATCGACCTTGACCGAAACGTTGTCGCTCGTGATCACGTCCTGCGGATTGATGTTCGTCGCCGTGATCCGGATGTCCACCTTTGACATGGTCTGCAGCAGCGGGAGCAGAAGGGTCAGCCCCGGTTCCGCGACGTGGCTGAACTTGCCGAGAGTCAGCACAACGCCGCGCTCGAATTGCCCCACGACGCGCAGGCAGTTCGTCACGAATACGGCGATTGCGATGACCGCGATGATCCACAGGAAATTTCCGGCGATAAATTCGAACATAGATACCTCGACACTCGTTACAGAAAAATGTTTTGCACATCGGGCGTGCAGGTTTAGAACGTTAGGAAGCCTGCAGGCCCCATGTTCCGACGTCGGTACCGGGCAATGCCATGCAACCGTGGCCTGCGCAGTACCCCCAGGAAACGCACCGATGGCACGGGGAGGACGGCGCCGATGACGCCGCTGGATCGCCGCCGGCTGGCCGTACGGTGCTTTTGCCGCACAGGTCCGACTCGCACATACCGGCTCCCGCTTGCTCGCCCTCCCCGCTCTGCGGCGCGGCCATCGCCGTCAGTTTGCCGGAGAAGATGGCGGTGCCTCGCTCCTCGAGGTCTTTCATGAGCGCGTCGAGATCGGGCCAGTTGAAATTGAGACGACACGCGCCGAGCAGGCGGATCACCTCCAGCGCCCACAATGCAGGATCCTCGGGTGTGGCGTCCGCGTGCGCACGCAAGCACGCGATCATGTCCTTGGTCGAAAGCTGGTCGTGCAGCGCCTTCCAGAGACGTTCGAGATGAACGCGGTTGGTGATACCGTCGTTCGGCGAGAACTCGTCCAGCAGCCTCGCGGCCTGGCGCGTGCACACATCCTTTCGATCGAATTCCGTGGTGCTGTTCAGCAGCCAGCGCAGCGCATTGATGCCACCGAAAACACCGCTGGCGAGATCCTTGCGCGATTCGGCGCCGACTTTCGAGGCTTCGGTCACGTTGAACGCGATGAAGTGATCGTGCCCGCCGTTTTCGGCCCGGCATTGGCACGGGCGCCGCGGTGTGTGTTCGCAGCTCATACCCGCCTGGATCAGAGCCGGGGAACAATGCACCCACTGGCCTGCCGGTGCTGCCATCTGCGCGTTCGAGTCGACCAACGGGCGCGGCATCCAGTGCGTCGCTGCCTGGCAGATTTCCGGCTGATCGTCCGGCGATTCGTAGGAGTTCTCGTTGAGCGAGTCCGCTTTCACGTCGAAAAACTGCTCGCCGTCGAAGTCCACGCCCTCGGTGTAGATCAGTACGCGGGGATACCTGTCGGAGTCCGGGAGGCCGACCGTCAGGCGGCACCATCCTACGCTCAGCGTGCGGTCAGCATCTTCGCTGGCCGTCTCAGGCGCGGTGCGCTCGTAGACTTCGAGCGCGCGGTCGCGCAGCTCGTGATCGTCGTAGGTCTTGGCGATCGCGTACAACGCGCTGCGCGCTTCGGCGAGCAGCGTCACGATGTTGCTATTCGACATGGGGTTCCTTCCGGGGCGGTGGGATTGCCCCGTTCTGCGGCCACTCTACCGAACGAGCCTCCCGGTTCAAGTCTCGGCAATCAACCGACCTGGGTTTTACGACCGCGCCGCCACAGTTTGGCGGGATTTCGGTCGGCGATCGTCACGCCGTCTCGTTCGAGTACGCACCGGGTCTTTCCGGTGTCAAGGTCCGTGACCAGCCACTTGCCTCTGGACAGCGCCGTGACGCGCGTGCGCGGATACCGAGCCTCGATTGCAATGCGGCGCCGCTCGGCGCGAATTGCCATGAAGGTAACAACCGGCCTCGCCAAGATTCCAAGCAGGACGAAAAGCACCAGCGGGCCGACGAGTAAAGCACCAGTAATCTCCAGTGCGGATTTTGCGGAATGCCCCATGTACGTGGCAATACCGAACGTGGCGATAGCCTCCAGCAGTCCCCACAGTGCAATTTCTACTAACATGCCTGACCTCCTGATGGAAAATTGCTTCAGACCACGAACACTTCATGCTCGGCCAGCTTTTCGAGGCCGAGCAGCGAGTAATAGGCCTCGTCGACCTCCGCCACGTCTGCGCCGATGGAAGTGACCTCGCTGCCGTCGGCCGCGAAGATCGTCGTGTACCCGCTCCCATCGTCCTTGTTGAAGCTGCGCCCACGAAAGAAGCAGGCAAGAATCGTCGGCATGCCGGGGTGCTCGAGCAGCGCGTAGCTGGGCCACGCGTCGATTTGGTCGGCCTGCGCAGCAGGCTCTTCCGGATCGCAGGCGTTGAAGATTCGATCCGTTTCATTCCAGACATACAGACGAACAAAGCCGGCTTCACGACTTCCTTCCGGCGCCTGAAGGTTCCACCAGTCGCAGAGATAGCGGACAGCCGGATGGGCCTCGTAGTCCTGCTTGTCGCGAGATCGCAGACGGCTTTGCTCGAGGAGGTCGATGGCGACCTCGAGCACTTGGTAGGGACCGGCGACGGTCTGGTTGGCGCGCACCGTATCCAGGCCCGGTCGCTCGGCGCGCTTGGCGGCCGAGACGCGCGTGCCGTCGAAATCTGCGACGCTGCGTAGATCCACGCCTGCCAGATGCTTGAGAACCCCGGTGCGCTTCGGATGATCCGGGTTGTTCCAGATCCCCCACAGCCATTCGTTGCCGCGGTGCAGGAACACGAATTTCTGGCCGACTGAGCTTTCCGGGCTCGATGCGATCGCGTCGTCGAGCGAGGCGGCGTCGATGTCCGATTCCTTCTTCCACGTCCCGTACATCTCGTTCTGGTCGAGCCTGCGCAAGATCTCGATGCCTCGTTCGACCTCATCCGGCTCAACGAACTTGCCTGCGAACGTGACATGGAACGAGGAGCGCATCTCGCGCATAGCGACGCCGGTCACGCGGCCGTCCGGCAGTTCGCGCAGCACGAGTTCCGGATACCCGGGAAATTCTTCGGGAGCGCTGCTCGCCGTATTGGATTCCTGCATGGAATTCTCCAGTGAGGTTTGGGGACTACGACAGGCTGGACGGGGTATCGTGGGTTTTCCAGCGAGCCATCGGCGCCTTGTCCAGATCCGCCCGTACGTCGAAGATGTTGGCGAACAGCGCATCGGCGAGCTTGTTGCGGAACGTATCCGGGTAACCGTGCCAACCGTGCTCCGTGACGGCTTTCTTGACCGCCAGTGCCGGCGTGTATCCTGTTGCGTCGTTTTCGATCCGACCGTCATGGAAGACAAGCGCGATGCTATGCATCCGCAGGTACCTGAGCATCCGGTCTACGAAGTCGGGCACTAGATCCACCAGAGCCTCTTGCCGCAGGCGATTCAACTGTTCAGCGGTCAGGTCCGTGCATGGATCGGTCAGCTTTGCACGGATTGCCATGTTGAGCCGATTGCGCTCGGCGACGAGTTCGTCGAGACTCTGTTCCGGAATGGATTGCTGCGCGCTCATGATCAGCCTCGCTGGTTTTGGTGGGAAGCGATGCTGATATGCGAGAACGTGCCGCGCCCGTAGGCGATCTGGACAGACCATGCCAGCACGAACGTCACGAGCGTTATCCCGAGAGAACCGAACCAGATCTGCTGCGTGATCGCCTCGGGTATTCCGCCGAACCACGTTACGGCCGGCGGGCAGTTCCGCGTCAGCAACCCGTTCAGCGGATCGAGTGCGTCGTCGATCGCATTGCCGACTCCGAGCAGCGTGACTGCACCTTCGCGCAACAGCACATCGTGTACGGCGTTCCGCGGGATTCGCCCGATCATGGGCAGGGCGAACAGCGGCAGACCGACAATCCACATGATCACCGTGCAGATCGCGTCAAAGCGCGCGACCCACCGCGGCTTGCGCTTCTTTGGCGCCACTCTTACGGGCGCGAACCCGTTGTCGGTTTGTAACGCGCTCCGATTCATGCGTCGCTCCCGTAGTAGCCAATCGACTCGTCCATCTTCGGCTCGATGACCGGTTGCCAGTAACCGCCGTAGGCATCGCAGTCGATCGCGGTAGTGATGCCGTATTGGCCAATGCTGACGAAGCACTTCTTGGTGCTTCCGGACCAGAGCACGGACAGCGGCACCGGACGGGCGTCGAGGTCGCCGGTCCAATGCCAATACCGGCCCTGTTCTTTCGGCGGTTCCTTCGTCCATGCGAACGCGGGCACGTCAACGTTGGCCGTCGCGCGACCGAACTGGACGCCGCGCGAAAATCCCGCGTCGAAATCGAATTCGGCTGAATCGCCCGGTTTTGCGCCGTAGTCGCGCAGCGCCATCTTCTGGGCGTCATCGTCGGAACGGATCACCCCGGTCCGCGTGAGCCCCCATGACGGCATGAGCTGTGCACCGGCCGGCGGGCCGTTCGTTTCCATTCCATTGCTTGCTTTTGCATTCGACATCGGAACCTCCATCAGATCGTGCCGCCAGTCATGTCTTGTCGTGAGTCACCGTGACCATGCCGTTCGTGGTCTATCGATTGCGGCTGGGCGACACGGTTTCGAGGTGCTCTTTCATCTGGTCGAGCAGGAGCCTCGCATTGTTGTCGCCGCTCAACCTCGTGTCCTCGGTGTCTTCGTCCGGGACATGAAGATCCTTTTCGTACACTTGGCAGAGCCAGCCGCCTGGATACAGGGCATAGCCGGTCGCAATGAGCCTGTCTTTGCCGGTCGAGATCTCGACGATCTGGCTGAAGTGCTGCGGCGTCTCGCGTTTCAGCAGCCAGCGGCGCGGGCTCAGGAAGCTTGCAGGTGCTTCCTTGAGTCCGAACCCTTGCCCCAGGATATTGATCGTGAACTGCAAGCCGAGGATGTGCTCGGTCGAGTAGTCCCATCGGCCGAGCGCGACCCGCCGCGCAATACCGCGTGGGCTGAAGTTGTGCATGACGTGGTTCATGGTCGTTGCTCCGCTAGCGAGGACGAGTGTCGGACGGTCACTCAGCACAGGTAATGCGGGCGGTGCCTTCAATCTTCACGCCGTCGAGCGAGCACCTTTGGCGCTCGGTACCGGCCATGTCGCGGTTCGCGCCGACGACCTTGGTCGCGGGCGCGCTGGCGGCACTTGCCGCGCCGGCCACGCCGGCGGTGGCAGTCACGTCGGGAGCCTTCGGGCCGGTCACGATGACGGCTTGGCGCTGACCTTCCTTCAGGACGATGACGATCGGCGCATCCGCGGGCGTCCGGTACAGGACATACTCCATGCGGCCCTTCTGAGCCACTTCCTGGAAGAGCGCCAGGCGATTCTTGCCATCCTCGTCCTGGAGCAGCACCTGCGGGCGCGGAAGGATGGGGCCGTGACCGAATACGAGATGGATGCTGCCGTCGGGGCTCGTGACCGCGTTCGGACGCAGCTCGTCGGCGCCGGCGATCGCGAAAGTCTGCGGGATCGGCTGGCCAGCAGTGCGCGTGACCGGTTCGGCATTCGCAACGCCGACCACCGCCAGCAGCGCCAAGATGAGAGTCCTCTTCATGGATTTGATTTCCTGATCGGATGGGTTGAATGAATGGCTCTGCCGATCGCCGATTAAGCTGACGGCTTGCGCTCGGACAGGCGGGTCTCGCGCACCAGCCCAGTGAACAGGCTCCAGCCGATGCCTGCGCATCCAAGCAGCCAGATGATCTTTCCGATGATCATCCACACGTTGACCGCATGCAGATCCATCTGGACCTGGTCGATCCTGATCGGCACCGGCGTCTCTTTACACGGAACGTCCTTGCCCGTCCGCGCATGCGGCGTCATGTCCAGATATGAGGTGCGCCAATTCACGTCGTCGGCAAGCAGGCGATCGTGAGCGACGGACCACGCCAAATGATCACTCTGGTCAACGTTCCAGCGGCACACGACCTGGTAGTCCGTGAGCGTCTGGAGTTCCCGGAATACGGTCGGTACCGTGATGCGCGGAACTGCGACCGTCGCGTTGGAATCCACATACACGCCGAGAAATAGCGCAACGGATGCGAGGTAGGCGATGCCGGCGCGTCGCTTCGTTGCCGAGGACATCGACGGTGCCCGCTTGAGCAGCAGTGCGTACGCGAGAAGCGGCCCAAGCATCATCATGATGACGACAGGGACATCCAACGCCAGCAGGTGCGGCCCTTGGATCAGGATGGTCCAGAAGTTGTGCATGTGATTTCTCTTTCTTGTGATTGGTGGCACAAGGTCGGCTACGCCGCCTTGCGGGCCGACTTGCGACGGTCCTCGTCGCTCCGCTCCCGGACCCATGCTTCGATCTTCGGCAGCAGCGCGGACAGATCCTCGCCGTACAACCACTCCGTTCCGTAGTGGCCCCAGCTGAATCCGTAACTGTTGCTGTCGTCGCCCTCGAAGTACTCACGCACCGGCGTGGCGACGCTGACGAGCAGCCCCGTCAGACTCTTGTCCAGCACGTATTCGACGAATTCATCCGTCTCCATCCGAAGCGCCTTCTTGCCGGGAACACCCACGGCCTTCGCGATCTCGACCAGTTCTTCGTCGATCGCATCCCGGAAAACCGGCGGCAGCGAATCGTGCTGGACGATCGTGCCGAGGTGGAATATCCCTTCGAACCGCCATTCGTTTTCACGCGCCGAGCCGGTGATCTGCTCGTTGATCTTCTTGGTCATGGTCGTGTCTCCGCTTCGGATGGAGTTTCGGGGCCGCTTACAGGCCGCCGTTCTGGATCAGGTACTTCAGCGCGTCCTGATTGCCGGCCGCTGCCGCGCGACGCATGAGCTCGAAGCCCTTCGCCTTCACCTGGGAAGCCGACATCGACGGATCGATCTTGAGGATCGCGCGCTCGGGGTGCTCGACGCGGCTCATCAGGCGACCGACCAAGAACATCGCCGTCGGCTCACCCGCGTCGGCTTCCTGCTTGAGGAGGCCCGGGTAATCCTTCCGGTAGTGCAAAGCGAGCCAGGTGCCCGCCGCGCGGTTGCCGGACTGCATAGCCGTTTCCATGGCCGGGCGCATGTGATTGAATTCGGTCGACTGAAGCCAACCTCCGATCGGACCGCTGGGACCGGACATCAAAAACACCGCAGCGGCAGCGCCCACGGCCAGCGCGAGGTGCTTCAGGCGCGAGCGCATTACCGGATCCGGATTGAGCAGAAACGGGGTGCTCTCCGGCCATGTGAGTGCCGCGGCGAGGTTACGGCGCTCGAGATGCAGTTCCTTGATACGTTCGTTACGGGTCATCGATTTCTCCGAAAGATCCAAACTTGCGCCGCGAGCCCCTCCAATTCGGACATCAGGCATGGGACTCGCTGGCGCCTCCATACAGCATCACTGCTGTTCGGTTGCCAGTCGCTCAAGCGCGTCGCGCAGCGTCTCGACCGGGTAGGAAGCAATCGTTCGGTCGGTAGATTCGACCCAGACGCGGATCAAGTGTGTGGCGACCTTTGCGTCGTGCATGCTCACCCCCTCGAAATGCCCCGGATCGATCGCATCCTCGAAAACCGCCTTACGCGGGCCAGACGCCCACATCAGCTTCGGCTTGCGCTCGGGGACCAGCCAGAAGGTCCACACCACCCCTTCCGCCTCGGCCACGTCGAATTGCGCACAGGCTCCCGCCGGGAGCTCCTTGAGCGCGGCGGTCAGGTCCGCGATCGCCGTTTCGAATGCTTCCATCGCAAGCTGGCTGGCCTGCTCGTAGATGTAGGCTGGCTCCATCGGCTGGATGATCCGGCCCCACGCCCGCTTCAATTCCTGACGGGAAATCCCCGGCATGATGCGCCCCACGGCTGAACACGTCGGCGCAAGAGCGCGCAATCGACGCGGCAGACTGGCCATAGACCCTTCTCTGCCTTGTAGCCGAACATTCTAGGGAGATCGATTCTTGTCAGGAATCTTGAATCGTGACCTATCAGGGAGGTCTTTCCGTGGGATCGACGCCAAAAAAGTCTTTCGGCCGCGTCAAGCACAGCCAGGTCTCGGCGTTCCGCGCCATGCGCACGGTGCCCTACGATATCGCCGGATATGACCGGCAAGATCGCGATCGAGGCTCGGAAGAATCGGCCTATGTGTCAGGCGGCGAGCGCGATCGCGCGGGGATTCACAATCGCGGTTGCGACGCCGGGGTTCTTGCGCTCGAGCGAGCACATCGCGCGCCGGACGCGGCGCAAGGCGATATCGCGAGCGATGCTCTTCGAGAGGTGAATGCCCCAACCCATGTCGCGGAACAGTTCTTCGCGATCGGCAAGATCATCCTTGCGAATCTCGATGATGCGGGCCATCTCCTGGCCGATGTCCTTGCGCATCCACTGGAGCGCGTAGCGGCCGTTCTCGCGGATCATTCGGCGGGCGATGCGATACTGGTTCTTGTTCATGGTCGGGACTCGCTGGAAGGGATCGTACTGGTGCGCGGTCAGCTACGGCCGGCTGCAGCCACACGGGCGGCCGTCTTGAACGCGCCGAAGGATTCCTGCAGGTTGCACTGCCAGGCGCCGGTCGCGCGGCCTTCGCAGAAAGCGACACCCTGCGCGACTGCGTAATCGAAATGCGAGCCGAGCACACGGCGAGCGATCTCCTCGCTCATTTCCTCGTGCCAGTAACAGACCTCGTTGGACATCGCAGTTTTCCCCGTGATTGGCAGCAGCACACTTGCATGACCAATACTAGCGATGTCGCCCTTCGTTTCAAGCCAGCACGTAGATCGTCCCTATGCGGTCTTCCTGCACGTCCACCGATCCATTACTTTCCTATCGGCTATTTCGGAACTCGTCGTGGGCGGCCACAACGAACGCTGCGATCGCCGCATCACCTTGAAAATGGCCAATGCGCAAGCCATTCTCGGATCCGTCATCGGCAAAGATCTCGCCAGCGCAATTCGAGCGCCATGGAAGCGTACGGACGTCCTCGGCGATCGCCGCGTGTAAAGATTTGATCTTCGCTTCAACCGGCATAGCCACCGCCCTTCGCGATCAACGCTTCAACACAACGAGGGCACAGATCGAGGGGCTGGTCGAACAGTTCCTCGAACGCAATTCTCTGATCGTCCTTGCTCCAATTCCATCGTTCCGCGCAGAGGGGATGGTCGTAGTAGCCGCTGAATCCGCCGTCCACCTCTTCTGCGACATGGAGCACGCCGCCGGCTTTTAGGAAGCAGCGTCGGTTCTCTTCGAATCCTCTGCTGAGCGGGTACAGGAGTCGATCGTCCGTTGCCAACCCGAACGACGGCTCGCCATAAATGTCTCCGTTCGCGGCAAAACTACGCCCGCGAGCCAACACCTTACGAATCACCCGCACGATGGTGCTGCACCTCGGAACGGCTGCATACAACGCTTTCGCGCATTCGTCCCGGTCATAGACGCGCCACGCCTCGGCTGGGTCCGCAAATAGCGGCGGCATTGACCATCCTGACGTGTCGCAATGAATAAAGAACCGGTTTGGCTCTTTGGCTTTGGCTCCATATTCAACGCGACCCAATATGCGTCCCATATAATTTTCCTATGCGGTTGCGATCGGCCGATGCTTGCGAACCAGGCGGTCGTAACGAGCTGCCGCGAACGCGATATAGATGCGGCCCACGGTGCGGCCGATGAACGTGTTCGAACGCGAAGCCGTGAAAGAATAGTGATCGTGCTCCTGCCCGTCCGCTTCCAGAACCTTTCTGCACTCGACAGCCGAAGAAAAATGCACCCCGTACCAACGATTCAGAAGCCAAAGGCTCAGCGCGGCCAGTGACGTAAGCAACGTTGCAATCGAAATAATCGTAGTCATCGCGTTATTTTCCTCGTGGACGGATGCGGGGTAGAAATCAGGAGTTCCGGATTCAACTGTGGGCAACGACCGGCCAGAATGTCCCGAACGATGTTTCCGGAAGGTCCCGCCTACTTGCCGATGAGCCAGAAATACGTCGTTACACCAGCGACGGATAGCGCCGCTCCGCAGAGTGAAAGCGCTATCCACAGCCTTCGCAATCTGACTCGCGGAGGGCGGGCCGCTGCGACTACCAGCGTCGCCAGCACAATACCTACGCTGCCGACGTAGGTTAGTATGCGCAACATCCGGTATTCTGCATAACCTAGGGCATCGTTCTTTGGCAGTAGCCCAGTGAAATACACCGTCGCCGCAATGACCCACACAACCGATACCCACGGAAGAAGCACGCGAAGCAATATCAGCTCCGCGGTGCCGTCCTCGTAAATCTTCCTCTGTTTCAAAGCATCTCCTTCGGTAGTCAAGTGCCTACCTAAATTACGCGTCCTTGCCGACTCTGACGCCCCGGCCCACACTAGAATCCGGATACCCCGTTTTCCATGGTCAGACAGCCGGTTTCACAGCGTGTGGCTTGTGCTTCTTGCCGCACTCCTTAACCTGTGCCAGAACCGTATTGCCGGTCGGCGCTTCGCTCGCTTCGTAGGATATGGTGTCACCCTTGTACGCAAGCACAATCTCGAATCTCGGTTCACTCGCAAAGTGGTCGACCTTGATGACGTGCGACTCGCACTTGCCGTTATCGCATGTTGTGGCCGTTTCAGGCATGTCCATTTCCTGATGCAAATCGTTCACCTCGACAACTGGCAACCGGACCTTCTTGACTACGCAGGTCTCGTCCGCCTGGCTCACCCCGATCATGCTCGCAAGTACGAGCAACAGAAGTGCTTTCTTCACGTCACTACCCCTTTGTTAATTTTCCGTTGTCAATGCAGCAGCCAGTGCTGCTTGCAAGACCGCCTTAACGGCCTCGCAATTCTTCAGGTATGTCTCGGCATCCGCTTGCTTGGGTAGCAATCCGACCTCCACTGCCTTTTTCAGTGCAGCCGCAAACATCGCTTCCGTAACGTCGCTCATCCCGAACCTCACTTAAGAACAGGCCATGCCGGCTTCCCTTGTCCCGCGCTTCCGTCCTTCCATTTATTCAGCAACATGCTTTTCCTTATTCGGCGGAGACTTCGGCCAGCAGAAGGCCAGTCGGCCAGAACATGTGCCCGTCCGCATCGCTATCCTCACGCGCCGAATCGGCCGTACCAGAAGCCACGCACCCGCGCGCTCATGAATACGGCCGCTGATACCGTTCCACCGATCGCGCTCGCAACCGACGCAGGCAGGCCCAACCCGTCGAGCGACAGACCGCCGGCGAGCGATCCTGCAACGAACGCCGAAGCGAATCGACATGCTTGTGCCTTGAATGCTCCTGTCAGCATTTTTCCTCCTCAGAACACCGCTTTTGCAACAGCTTCTGCCTTCGAGACAAGCTCGCGGCGCAGCTCATGAATCTCCGAATCTCCCGGTACTAGCGAGCGAGTGCTGCGCTTGTGCTTCTTCGGATTCCGCTGACGATCGCGCCAAGTGAAAGCGGCAACGATGAGAAGCATCGCTCTACATTCAGTGATGACCTGCAAGCACGACATGCTTCTCGCCGGCGGCCTGCTCGATGTTCTCCAGACTGATGGACGGGCGGCTCACACAGTTGCCGGGAATCGGGTGCTCTTCCCGCCAGAAAGTGCCCGTGGTCGTTCTTCGGAAGAAGCGGTCGCCGATCTGGATACGCGTTCCCGGGGTGTAGTCCTGCAGCTGCATCATGCCTCCTGATCGAGAAAAAGTTTATGGGCCATCGTCAGGCCGCCTCGCCGCCGAGCACCCAGCCCTTGCCCGTCGACCGGATCTTCTCGGCCTTGCGAAGCGCCTGCAGCCGACGATCGATGATGCGCCAACCCGGCGCGCTGCTTTTCCCGTGTCTGGCTTCTGCCTTTTCGATCTGCGCGAGGCGTTCGCTTTCGGCGCTGATCGCGGGATTCGCGCTGATCAGAAGGAACGGCACCGGCGCGGCCGGCGTCAACAGCCCTGGTGCCGGCGTTGCACCAATCCGTTCCAGAATGAGTTGGTCCAGCGTTTCGTACTTGCTCATGTGATCCTCAAGCGTCGCCGCGCGAAGTCGTCCCCACCAGGACGGCGATCGCCTCGTCTTTCGTTTTGAACCCCGGGCCCAGCAGCATGGCTGCACGGGTGCCGCGACCCAGCGTAATCGTGGTGCCGGCCTGCTTCGCAAACCAGCGCCACCGCTCGGCCTTCACTTGCGGCGCCGTGATCTTGCTCACGACGACCTTGACCTTCTCGCGCCAGATTTCCCCGATGGCGGTTTCGCCCATGTGGACCTGCTGATGCGCGGACTTCTCGCTCCCAGCGACCTTCGTCAACCTCGTAGTCATGGTTAGCTGCTCCCTCTATCGATGCTAATTCTAACGACGCAGCCCAACGGTTCTAGCCCTCGCGCATGCCCTGCCGCCTATGTCGCCAGCCGCGCGATTCCACTTCGGAGTCTCTGGCCCTCCTTCTCTGATATCGGCGTCTGCGCGCACAAATCCAGTCCGGAGTCGCTTTTCCGCCTCCCGCCAGCGGTAGATATAGCAACCAATCATGGTGACTTGGTTATTTTACCAACCATGCTACTATGATAACCATCCAGCCAATTTGGTTACTATTATGGCCACATCAGCCACTCTTGGCGCCGACATTCGGCGGGCTCGCGAAGCCCGCGGGATGAGCGCAAGCGAGCTCGCGGACCGGGCGTCCGTGAACCGCCTCACGCTGCGTGAGCTCGAATCCGGGACCGGAAATCCCCGGCTCAGCACACTGCTGGCGGTTTGCCACGTCCTCGAGCTGGATCTGAACGTCCTGCCGCGCGGCTTGGCCCCGATGGTCGGCAGCGATACGAACCTTCGCAGTGGAGCGCTCAAGCGGCTTCTGGCCACCAGGCGTGATCGCACCAAGCCAAAGGAGTAAGACCTGGGCTGAGAGCCCGAAGCAGGAAGCCCTAATATCCGCACTGGAAAATGACAATGAGCGAACGATTCAGCAAGCCGAACATGATCGCAGCCCTCGAGCGTCGAGCCGAGGCGCTGCAGAAAAAGCACGGGTTCAACCCGAACAACGGCACGGCGCAACTGACGGGGCCGCTGGCCACGCAGGAAGCGGCCGTCGCGTACGGGGATTTCCGTCTAACCCTGGATCTCATCCAGTGGATCGAAGACGGCTCCTTCTTCCGCCACTGAGCCGCAGGAAGGTTCCATGAGTCTTGTCCGTTCCCTGCGCATCGTCATCGACATGGTCAACGTCGGTTCGCTCTTTGAGCTCGACGACGGCCGCAGCTACTTCCGCTTCGACGAAGCCTACGCGATGTTGCCCGAAGCCGAGCGCCCGGTTCTGTCCCAGGCTTTCGAAGCGGAAACCGAAGCAGAGACGCGATCGCAACTGCTCGACCCGGCGCTCGAGGAAACGCGCGGCGACGGCAAGCGCGGCCTGCCGCCCTTTTTCGAGAACCTGCTGCCTGAGGGGCGGCTGCGTCGCCAGTTGATCGAGATGGCCGGCATCGAAGAGCGCGATAGCCTCGGCTTGCTCGCCTACTGCGGATCGGATCTGCCTGGCAACGTCCAGGCCGTTCAGGAAACGCTCACCGAACAGCAGCTCGGACGCCTGCTCACGCAGGGCAACGACAGCTTCGAGATGAGTTCAGCGCAGATGCCGGCGCCTGAATCGACGTCGCTCTCCGGCGTGCAGCCCAAGGTCGCGCTGGTGCGCGAGCCAGGCGGCCGGTACGTCATGCGCTCGAAGAACAACGGCGGCCACTACATCGGCAAGCTGCCGGCGTCCGATTTCCCACAGATGCCCGAGGTCGAGCATGCTTCGCTGAACCTTGCCCGGGCGGCCGGAGTGACGACATGCGAGCACGAATTGCTTCCGCTGACGGAGATCGCCGGCCAGTTGCACGAGGCTATGCGGGAGGATTCCACCCGGTTCCTGCTGGTGCATCGCTTCGACCGGGACGCCAGCACGCCGAACGGCCGACTGCACGCGGAGGACATGGCTCAGGTCACGTCGACGCTTCCGCAGAACAAGTACTCGCTCTCCTATGCGGATCTCGGCCTGGTGCTGCTCGCGCGCTCAACGCGCGACGAGGACGATGTGCACGAGATGCTGCGCAGGCTGACCGTCAACGAACTGCTCGGCAACCCGGACGCACATCTCAAGAATTTCGGTCTGCTGTACAGGACACCTCGCGCCGCGTCACTCTCGCCGGCCTACGATATCGTCGCGTACAGCGCATGGAACGGCTCGACCGGGCACGGCTTGAAGCTGGTCGACGGCACCAAGACCCGTGAGATTTCGCCGGCCATCGTACGCCAGTGGGCGAACCATTGGGGACTGCCGGAAGCGGCGTTGTCCAAGACCATCACCGAGACAGTGGACGCGGCAATGCGAACTTGGGAAGACGTTCTCGCCGCAGCAACGTTGACCGATCAGCATCGGGCCCGGATCTGGGAACACGTTTGTTCCACGAAGCTGGCGGCACGCTGGCTCAAGCGACACAACTAGGCGCCGCACTGCCCTCCTAACCGAATTCCGACCACCGACACGATGCCAAAAACCAACAACGAACTGCTCGCGATCATCCGGCCACTAGCTCAGGCCCGCTACGAGGTTGACACCCACTGGGGGATGCTCGACAAGACGCTTGCCGACATGACCCAGGATTACGGTCTGGAATTGAACCCGGACTACCAGCGCGGGCACGTCTGGACGTCGGCGCAGCAACAAGCATACGTCGAGGGTGTTCTCCGCGGCGCGATATCCACCGCCGGCCTGACGATCCAGTTCAACTGCCCGACCTTCGAATCGCGTCTGTTGGCTTCGGATCGCGATCTGCCGGACGGTTTTCAGGTGATGGACGGCCTGCAGCGGCTGACGGCCGTCCGCGAGTTCATGGCGGGCAACGTTCATCCGTTCGGGTTCTCACTCGACGACCTAGCCGGTACCTCGTTCACGCCGAAGGGCATGGCCTACCGTCTGCGCTTCGCCGTGTTCTGCTTCCAGTACAAGGTCGATGTGCTGGAGCATTACCTGGCGCTCAACCGCGGCGGCACGCCGCACAGCGACGATGAGATCGCTCGCATCCTTGCCATGCGCGACGAGCTCGTGCGCGCCGGTGCCCAGCGATCGCGCTGAGCAGCCCCTAATCCAGACCGGAGATTCCCATGCCCAAGACTCAAACCGAAATGAAGCTCGAATCCGCCTGGGCGATGTTCATGTCGCTGAACGCGAAACAGCCGTACATTCGCCGCTCGCAGGTGATCGAGTTCCTCGCGAATAGCGTGAGGCGCGATCAACGCGAGGTCGCCATCAAGGCGGCCGATCAGTTCATGAAGCAAGCCCGCAAAGACATGATGCTGGTCAAGTCGGGGCATGTCCACTGGCGTTTCGTGGGCGTGACACGCAAACTGATCGACGGTCGGCCTGTTGCGGAAACGGCAATGACGACGCTCGAAATCACCTCCCGCGTCCCGTCGAAGTGGTTGTCGGTGGATCTCGAAACCGGCGACGTATGGCAGGGCAACGAGGCCGGTAAATGGGTGCGGGCCTCACCCGAGAACGTAAGCACGCTCAAGCTTCTGGCTGGGAAAATCGTCGAATAGCCTTTTCCCATCGGCGCCGCGCTGCTTCAGGCGCCTGCTGCTGCTCTCCGGTCATGAAACAGCCGGGCATAGCTCGGCCGTCCTGCATCCGCTCGGCCTACTTGCCCGCCGCCGCCACTCGACACCGACGCTCCACGGCCGACCCCGTTGCCGGGTCCGCGCCGCCGGCGGCGATGTGACGGTAGACGGTTTCGATGCTCCTCGCAATTTCGCGACAAAAAAACCACCGGTACCCCCGTCAGGGGATACGCGGTGGGTGTGTTTCAGATTGATCGATTACCTGCTCGGCGACCGTTCGTCATCGGCTGAGTCAATTTCGAAGAAGGTCGGATCCGCGCCGATCTTTGCCGCTTCGGTGTCAAGAAGCTCACGCGTCAGGACACCGCTCGATACCACCGAGAGCCCGCCGCCAACATAGGCGCCTTCGCGGCACTCGTAACCGATTTCCTCCACTGACATGGACGACAGATCCTTCCCGTCGTCGTGCAGCACCGTGAACTGGATCACCGACTTCCGAACGCCGGTCGTCTTTCCAGTCGGGCTCGATCGTTTCAAATCGGCTTCCGAAACCGCAAGGACGTGAGAAGCCTGAACGAGATCCTTACCCTTATAGGCGTTTTCCAAGGCTTTCTCGGTGCTGGTCGACTCGTAGCCCGCTTTGGCGAGAATATCGCGCAAGATCGGGCCTGGCTCCAAGACTGTTTCGCCGTTGGCGATCATTGAGCGAGCGAGAGAGTCGCCGAAAGGCTCTGCTACTTCATAAACAAAGACGCCAGGATGTCCATCGTTCGCATCGAACCAATCGCTAGCCCTATCAGCAAACAACGCGTGGCCAACCACATCGTCAATAAACCCGGTCTCGCCGCGGAACGAATCCAAATCGACGTCGAGACCTTGCCCTCGCATTTCACGAAGCACGTCGCGTGCACCGATGGCGAGGTACGCAATGGTCAACGCATCCGGCTCGTTACGCACCTGCCCTGCTTCGGCCGGACCATCGCTGTCGATGCTGTTCGACAGTTGCCGTGGACGTGCGAGTCGCGCGGCATAGGTCTCACCGACTACCCTGTCCGCATTTTCAGCAAATTTGCGCACGATGGCGGCTGCAGCTTCCGGATCGCTCGCCTTTGGAACCAGTGCGGAGTGCCCCTCCAACTGATTGCGTCCTTCGGAGTAGTACGACCCTTGGAGCATGTAGTTCTCGCCAGCAAAATCGGCGAGGTACACGAGAGCCTCCTTTATGCAAACGGCCGTTGCGAAGTTCTTGCGGGCGATTGCCGTACCGTCAGCCTTCTCCCATCCGTGGATGCTCAACACATTTTGGACTCGACCAATGAACGCCTCTCCCGATGGTTTCCGAAGCACATCCGGAACCTGAAACACTGAGCCTCGGAGTTCGTCGACCAGCATCCATGCGTGAGCTCCCGCAAACACGGGATGGTTCACGTCCGCTCTCGAATCTGGACGCTTACGTTCCCAAGAGACCGTCAGGCGCCCGCTCGGATAGAACCGGCTTAGCGTGAGTACGCCAACATCCTGGGCATCCGCGTCGTCCCAAGGATTGCCCTCACGCCATCGCGCATCGGACTCGCTCGGGATTTCGCACCAATGCGTGGGCTGAAAACCCGACTCGAGGTAGTGAGTAACGGGACTGTCGACTCGACCTTCGGCGCACCAGGTCGTGATGCAGCTGTCACTCTCGTTGAAGAACACGTACTTCTTTCCGGGTTCCAGCAGTTTCACGCTGGCCCGATCGTCGAGAGGGACCGTAGTGCCGAGTGGGACGATACGCACTCCCCCGTAGCGCACAAAGCCGCTAACAGCGTCTACAAGTACCGTATTTTCTGCGGTGTCCTCGTATCCGTCGGGAAGCAATCGGATCCAAGCTCTATCGTTCTTCACGACAGTCATGCGCTTGATATCCTCCGTCGCCAGAGAATACGGGACCTCGACGCGATCGCCTTCCTTCAGGCCGGCGAGCCACTCCAGATGATCAAGGACCGGCGATTGCGGCTGTGCCGAGATCTTGCTGAACGATTGCTGATTCGTCATGTTTCCTGCTCCTGAGAATTAGCGAAGCAGGCAGCCCTTGCAGGGCTGCGAGCCCCGCAAGGGTAGAAATGGTCACCGGCGGGCGGTGAAATGAGATCGTGGCCTACCAAGAGGTCAGATTTGGCTGGTTGCGGCCCAGCTGCCCTTGAAACGGGTCGCAGTATATCACCGGTTCCCGACAGGAAATTCGTGCGCGCCGGCACTCCGCGATCGCGCTGAACACCCCGAATACAGACCGGAGATTCGATCATGAAAACAGCCGGGCATCGCCCGGCCGTCCTGCAGCCGCGTGGCCTACTTGCCCGCCGCGGCTACTCGACGCAGCCGCTCCACGGCCGACTCCGTCGCCGGGTCCGCGCCGCCGGCGGCGATACGACGAGCTTCTTCAACGGCATTCTGGCGATCGATCGGCTTCTGGCCGATGTCGGCAATCGTCGTCGCGGCATCCGCACGCACACGTGCGGCGTCGGCCGCCCGGTTCAGCGCGGCGAGCCCCGTCGACGCGCCGCCCGTGCCCGAGCGCAGCGCGTTCAGTTCGTCCTGTTCCTGGCGCCGCAGGTTCGCGCGATCTTCATCCGCACGTGCCTGGTTGAGGCTGCTGATCGCGGCTTTCGCCTTGGCGTCGAATTCGTTGAGGTTTTTCTCGACGGTGTTCAGGATGTCCTGAAGCGTGTCGACGAGCTGCTGCGTGGCGGCCGCATCCTGCTGCAGGCCCGGCAGCTTCGCCTTGTTCGATTCGAGGTTGCTCGTGAACTCGTTGAGCGTTGCTTCGTCGATCTCCTTCTTGTCGAACTTCGCGATCAGGATCTCGGCCGCTTTCTCGTCGGTCGCGATGCTCGTCGCCAGATCCGTTGCCGCCTGCTGCGCAGCCGCGTTTTTGTGCTTCGCGTCGGCGAGTTTCATCGCGACCTCGCGCAGCTTCGCGGCCAGATTGTCCCGGTCCACCTGCGTCGCGGTTTCCGGGTCGAACGAGGCGATGGCCGTGGCGATGCTGTCGCCGAGAACACCGACATGCTTCTTGATGAGGTTTGCCGTGAGGCTCCAACCAGACATGTGCAAAACTCCTTGAAAGGGATGGCGAAAGTGAAATGGCCGGCGCTACAGCACCTTGACCTTATTGCGGTCGAGCGCGAGCCCGGCCAGGAAATCGACGTACACCGCCGCAGACGGCTGGCCGTCGAGACTGCGCACGTTTTCGAACGAGATCAGGAGGCGTTCAGACTGACCGCCAGCAAGCGTCCGCGTGTACTGCATGAACGAGAGATCCTTCTTCATTCCGCGATCGCCTACCGCGTCGTCCAGCCGGTTCTCCGTTGCACGGAAGGGAGACACGTACTGGCCCGCGCCGCCCTCGCGCGTGAAATGAAGGTCTGCGACGTCGCCGGGCAGCAGCGCGTCCAGACGGGCATCGCTCATGCCGTTGATCTGCGAAAGTTGGTCTTCCGCCATGTAGTAGTCCATCTCGCCCAGCCCGAAGCCTTCGCCGCGGAACGGCGACTGTTCCTCGGCGGTCACCGGGAACTGGCGCGTGAGGAACTGGTAATACGCGATGTCGCGGATATCCTCGAGGCTGTCCGGGCCGCAGAGCACCTGCAGGAACGCGCCGCCGATGCCGAGCAGGTTCTCACCTACCGACGTGTAGAGCCGAAAGAGCTTGAGGTCCTCGTCGCCGTTCATATGCAGACGACTTGCCGCTTCGATGGGCAGTTGAGCGTCCTTCGGCGTATACAGAAGACTTGCGTCCAGCAGCGCGAACTCAGCGCGCGGGATCGCCAGCAGCGCGCCGATCTGCGCGTTGAACGGCAGACCCGTATCCACGCGGTCGAGCTTCGGGGCATGGGCGCGAGCAGCGTCGTCCAGCTTCTGGTCGACAATGCGGCTGGCGAGATTGAAGAGGCTCATTGATGTCCCTGAATCGTGATGTGCATCGGTCGCCATGAGGAGGAAACGGCAAACCGGCGTTACCGACTTGGTTTCCCGTTCCTCCTCACAGCTTGTAGTGGTTCGTCGCGGTATAGCTGTCCTTGCGGACCGACCAGTTGGTCCAGAGCCTGTAGGATGCGAACCCGATCACACCAATACCCGCGATCCACAGCAGGACGTGCAGGATCTGGCTACCGGTATAGGCTACGGTCGGCGCTACTGCGTCCGTCGACGATCCAGCGTTGCTTGCCGGCTGCGCACCAGCCGACGACACCGCGCCCGGCGACTGCAAACGAGTGTCCGCGACGCCACCAGACTGCACGTAGACCGGCTGGGACGGCTGCTGCTCGATCACGACCGGAGCGGAGCGCGAGCTTTCATGCCCAAGCATCCATCCGAACAGGAAGTTGCTACTGCCACTTCCCGAGCTGTCGTAGTGGTGCACGACGATCGGCGCAGGCGAGTTGTAGCGGTTCCCCGTTGGTGTACCGCCCGAATAGTCGCCGTCGCCGCCAGCGTTTGTGTAGACCGGTGCCGGTCGGTTGTAGGTGGCAGCGGCCTGCCGCGACGCCTGGCTGTTGTAAAGCGCGGTGCCGAGCGACGAGCTGGGACGGGAGACACTCGGACTCGCGCTCGAGACGTTCGAACGCGAGCTGCCGAAGCCGCTGCCCAGGCTGCTACCGCTCGACGAACTGTGCGAGCTGGACGAGGAATGGCTTGAACTGAAGCCGGAGTGGCCGCCACCGCCCCCACCCCCGCCTCCGCCTCCGCGTGCCCAAGTGACGGGAGAAACAGCCAGGGAGAATGCAACAGCCAGCGTGGCCAGAAAGCTGCGTTTCATGTGAAGGGCTCCGTTCCAGAAATCGACCGGCCAGATAGCCAGACGTCATCAGTCGCGGCCGGATAGCTGGATGTTATTGACCGCAGGGCCCGTCAGAAACGCTGAATCAGGGTCTATACGGGGCATCTTTCGCCACGCCAACCGTGGGAAGAAGATGTGCCGCCGAAAGCCAAACGTGGTCTGCCACGTACCGTCTTGCAATGGCGCGCTGGCATGGCACTCTGGCCTCTCCTCACCGGAGCGCCAGCCCATGACCGACGTCGCATACGAAACCGTCCTGCCCGATCAACCGCATGTGAGCACGCCGCCGGCCGCCCCGAATACTCCCTTCGATAGCGCAGCATTCGACGCCGCACGGGCGAAGACCATCAAGGCGTCCCGAGAAGCCGGCAACATCCATCTCGATCAGCTTCCCTGGTACGTCGAAACGATGCGCGGCCGCGAGATCTTCAATGTTCACGATCCGAAGGTTCACGGTGTCATCCGAACCGTGAGCAACAACGGGAGCATCTACGTCGACTGGGCCAACGCCTACTCGGCGGAGAAGGAACTTGCCTCGCCCATCCAGGACGGCAACAAGACCGTTTTCCGGGCTTCTCTCGGCCCGTACGACTTCAAGGACTACGCGCTGGTGCAGCCCGCTACACGGCCGCAATAAGCGCCCATAGAGGGCATGACGGCTTCTGGGTACAATGCCGCCACCAGGCCGTCAGAAGAGAGCGCGGTGACCTGCTTTTCGGGGATATTCAATGAGAGTTTTAGGCGTAGCCATCCACAAGCCGGATACACGCGACGTACTTGCCCTACTGCTGTCAAACGCCGTGGTCTTCGCGATCCTGATCGGAATCGATCGCCTGATCAACAGGCATGTGGACCTGACCTTCATCGGTCTCATTTTCACGATCGTGATCTGGTACAGGCTTTCCGAGCTCATGGGGCTCAACCTGAAGCGAGCCGGGTGGAAGGGCTTGATCATTCAGGTGATTTGCACCGTGTTGATCGTCATCGGCTACGGAGTCGCCACGATGCACTGATCGATCGTTGATCAAGCCGCACGGCCCGCTGGCACTCCTCAGGGGAGCATGCAGCGGGCCGTTTGTTTTTATCAGCTCAGTCTATCCGCGATCGCCTCCAGCGATTCGCTCGACGAGAAACTGAAACTATCAGAGTCTCAGTTCCCGTCGACTACCCGGTACACCGGCGCCCCGCTGGTTCCCGCAACCACGTCGAACGAATACTTCCCGGATTCGGTAGTGATCGTCAGGCGGCGTGGCCCGATTATCTTCGGACCGCCGATCATCGGCGCGTACTTCAGGGCGACGTAGTGATGATCGATCACGGCCTGAACCTGAAGAGCGAGCGGGCGCGTCCACTCGACCTGCTTGACCATGTCCGGAAATTCGAGGACCGATACCCGCACCGGCGCGAGCTCGAGCGCGCCACCGTTCCGCATGATCCGTCGGTCGGTGTTCAGATCCACCCGGCCGTCTTTTGCGATGTCGTAGGTCACGAGCCCGGTCGACGTCACGAAAATCATGTCCGTCGCCGTCGCATACTGCGCATTTCGCTCGATCGTGACCACCCGATGATCGTCACGGACGCGGACGAGCCATCCGATCGAGTTTCCGATCAAGACCTTGCTGATCGGGGTCTCCGACTGGATGCTGACCGGTTGGATAGGTGCGCCAGCGTACGCAGTTGCCGTGGAAATGACTGCGATCGCCGCGGTGACCCAATGAATGATCTTAGGGGTCGCCTGCCTCTCGTTCATAACAGCGAGGTTCATGGGGTTCCTTTGAGATTCCTGATCGGATTCGTTTACGAGCGCTCGGGATGGGAGCCACGCGCTGCCAGAAATCCACCGATCGCGCCGCCCAGATGGCTCTGCCACGAGATTCCGGGATAGATCGGCAGCACACCGAGCAGCATGCTCAAGCCATACGTGCCGACGACGAACAGCGCCATCACGATCGCGAGGACGTTGCGCGTGTAGATCCCTCGCCCGACGAGGTATCCGGCAAATCCGAACACGACGCCACTGGCACCGATATGGTCGGACCAGGCCGCGCCGAAAAGCCAGGAGCAGAGCCCGGCGCCCAGCATCGAGCCGATCAGGGCTTCGTAGAAGTTCGAGATGCGCGGCCACATGGCCAGCCAGCCGAGGATCAGCAGGCCGCCCGTGTTCGCTGCGATGTGCCCGATGTTCGCGTGCAGCCAGGGAGCAAACAGGATGCCCTGCAGACCGCTCAGCGTGCGCGGAACGACGCCATGCCGGTCGAGATGCAGCCCCGGTATGGCAACGGTCAGGAAGAACGTCAGCCACATCGAGCCGACGAACATGACGAGCAGTAACGCTCGTGCTCGGATCTGCTCGCCGGCGGAGCGAACCGCGCGGGTCATGGAATAGGTGCTCAACATCATTCGGTCGCGAAGTCCCGCCAGCGGCGATGATCGCCGCGACGGGTGTGCCTGTTCAGGGGGAGATCGAGAGGTAGGCCGAGCCGACCTCGTCGCTGTCGGGGCGGTTGAGGCGTGCCGCAACACGGTCCATGTGGGCGTCGATGCCCGCGAACAACTGCGGCAGATCCGCATCGCGAGCGCCGCGGGCGTTATCGCAGCCGGTCTGCTCTCGCATGTACGTGTCGAGCGCATTCAGAACCGCATCGCGGGCACCGTCGCGGAATTCGTCGATCGTGATCGTCTTCGTGTGCGCCGTTGCCGGCGCGTCGACGAGCTCGACGATATCAAAATCTGAACTGGTGATGGATTCCCCGTTGGGATCCCAGTATGCGGAGTGATCCGTCTTGTGGAAAGCCTCGCCCGTGTAATCCTCGGCGTTGGCCGGCCGGTAGGCGACCTTGCAGTAGTCGCCATTGCGCATGCGCACGAGCACTTCCCCTTCGGCCTCGCAGCGCGCCTTGAGCGCGAGCGTGAACGGGTTGAAATCCTTCCTCGTGGCCAGTACCGTGGTGTTCCGCATCAAAACTCTCCCTCTTATTTCGATGCTCTCATTCTATTGACTCGCTCGGCCAATTCTAGACGTCTCGTCGTGGCTGCCCCCATTCCAGGCGTGTTCAGTTCGCCCTGTCCGGAAGCAGCCAATGGATCGCTCCTCAATAGACTTCGCCGTTGATCGCAAGGCCGGCAGGACACGCTTCAAAGCGGTATTGCCGATGCTTTGGATATTGCGGGTCGATCTCGCGCACCAAGCGGTCGAGCTCGCGCATCATGTCGCCATTGTCTGCGCCCATCAGATGTACCGCGAGAGTTGCTAGAACTTTGGTGTTCGCTTCTCAACGCGGAAATGGTGAACGGAGTAGGACGTAGTGCTAACCTTGACTGAGTTCACGTGGTGGACCTTCACCGAATCCCGTTCGATTTCGAGCGCCGCTTCGCGGAAATCGTCGTCCCACCGCGGCGGCTCGGCGGAATATTCAGACAGCGTGTCCAAGATCCCTCCATCAGAATCTGATCGTTTGGGTACTGGCTGTGGTGGCATCTCTTCCAGCACTGAATAGTCGATTTCCCAGCCATCATCACTCCACTGTCCCAAGTTGACCGTGATCTCCGCATCTTTCGAAAGTGTTGAGACCGCCACCTTGGCAGCGTGATGGAATAGGACCACATTGCGCCCGGCCTTTGTTTGAGCAGAAGGGAAGACGATCCCATCTAGGCGCGGCTCGTTCATCATTGCCAAGAAGTCGGCGACCGCCTGGGTCGGCAAATAGTCGATCGCTTCATCGTCTGGCATTACAGGCCGTGCCATCCACATTCCTAGGGTCCGCAGGAACGCGGCCCGCTCAAGGCGGTGTTTCAGCGAGGCGTCGAAAATGCTGCCCGTGACGTGTACGCCTTTCAACGCCGTGAGGTCGAGGAGACGTAAGCGCTGGGTAATGCGAAATTTCGCGACGGCGACTCTACTTCCAACCGGCGCGCGCACTTCTGCGATCGCCACCGACCCATTGGTCGCGCCGTAGAAAACTGAGATTCCCTGAGCGTTCATTCGCCCGGCTCGCGCCATGTTGTGCGGCGGCGATCCGAGATGGCGGTCCGGCAGGCGCAGAGCTTCTTCAAGGGAGCCATCCGTCTGAAACACCCGGGCTCGATAGAGGTGATCGAGAGAGGTCTTCGGCCCAGCGTTGACGACCACGGGTCGAGCATTTCGCGTTTTGAGCTTGTCGATATTGCCAAAGACTTCTGTGAGGTGATTGGCGGCAGACAGACTGAAGAACCGCGCTTGAGTCTTTAACGAATTCACAAAGCCCAGCCACTCGTCTTGCCACCCGCGATAATCGGGGCCTCGTTCCTCATAATATGAGTCGGATGAGAACTCCGATTCCTCACCCATGGCGTCCTTGTCAAAGTCCCCATGGCGCTCTTCAAGGATTGCGAGAACGTCCTCCGCAGCCCCCTGAGGAATCAGCGCGGCGTCGGCGATGGCATCAAGCACCGGAACCCCTTCGCGGTCCCAATCGTAGTCCGACTCTTTGTCTGCAAGCAGGCGCTCCTGCCACGAGTTTGGTTGGTCCGGCGTGCGAATATAGTGGTCTTCGAACGCTGTCTCGATACGCTCCGCGAGGTCGTCGATAGACAGGGATGGCGACGTCTGGCCGCAGTAGTCGCATGCGCCCACCTCACCAGATTGCGCGATTTCGGCGGAAAGATAAGCTTCGCCGACACATTCGTGGCAAATCCTCGGCATGACTCGTTCCCATTAAAGCCGAACCCAATCGCTCGGAGACCAGTACGCACCGGGCAACTCCGAGCCATCCTGGATGATCACGCCATACCCGTCACGGACTTCAACGACTCGGCCATCAACGAAACGGCATACCAACTCAAGCCCGCTACGCTCGCCGAGCAGATGAATCCAGCCGGTCAGGTGCGAGTTCCAGAATCGCCCCCTGGTGTCGATACGGACGAACAACCCTGTCTCGTCGATATCTCCATCAACGCAACAGGTGAGCTCGTCGTCGTCCGGCATATCCTTCGACTGAAACCACCCGCCCGCGCGAGCTGCCGCGGGAAAAAGCTCGCAGTCACGCGAAATTCCGATAGTTGAGAAGTCGCTCATACTTTCCGATTCAAAAATCGATCACGTCGACTGGAGCATCAATCCCGTGGTGTTGGAGAACTGCCTCACGAAACGCTCTCCACTCGGCGTCCCCGGCTGGCTCATGCGTACAATGCAGGCATTGATCGGCCCCCTCCAGTTGCTCCGCCACGGTTCGATGCACATCGATTCCGAAGCGCTTGCTGAAGCGCCCAACGCACGAGCCATCGTGCGCTGTCACCCACACGGTATCTCCCCTCGAGGACACATCTATGCTGTGAGGTTTCGTCACGCTTTTCCCTATTCCTTCGCTGTCGCGGGCGGCGCTGAGCAAGCAGGGCAGCACCAACCCGTCGCGCGAGTCCAAGTCCAACCATGCTCCTTACCGAAGGTAGATGCTTCGCGCTTCGTGCTGCCCCCGAACACAGCTTCGCCGCATCCGCAGCCAAGCCAAAATTCCGGAAAGATTCGCCCGCGCGTCGCCATCACCTTTCCTCGATCAGCGTCTGCCGTTGCCGGCCTCTACGAGATAAGCCTTCAATGACAAATTCCCGAACTGAGTTTTTCGGCCCACGCCCGATCCTTAGCGGCATCACGTACCGTCAGGGCGTGATACACGCGAGCCTCATCGAGGGCACGCTCGCTCGCCCGGAACTTCTCCTGCGAGAAGCCATCGAGAAATGCCACTTTCTGCACGCCACCGTCGGGGTAGTCGTGCTTCGTTTGCCCCGTGACCCCGTGCTTGCGAAATGCGGCGCGACCTTTGCGCTCGCAGTCGCCAATCGCCGGTACTGCCGACCTGAACAGGTCCATTGATTTTTCCGTCCTAGTTATGGCTGGGCGATCTGCCCTTGCCTGTCGATGATCTCAACGTCGGTCACGTCGCCTTTGAGGCGGAATCGAAAGCCCACCCGCCAGTCCAACGAAGGACCAAAGGCGTCGATCCATTTGCTTGCCGCTTCCTTCGAGCGAAAGCCCCGATCAAAGCGCGTTGTCGCGCCCTGCCGCACAAACCACCGGCAACGCTTTTGCTGAGGAACCGACGCGAAATTGAATCCGGCCATCGTGATTTCCTTGTTATTGGTGCCCGTCTTTTCCTCGTTATATGGCCGGCACGGCGCCGCCATTTGTGGCCTTCGCCTTCCGTTCGCACTCGACGCACCGTGCCTCCTTCGGCAATGCCATGAACTCGGCCAGCGGAACGAACGTCGCGCGTACGCTCGGCCGGGATGTGTAGCGGCAGCGCGATCGCTCTCCAGTATCGTTGGCAACGTGAATCCGCCTCACCCTCTTCTGCGGTTCGATGGGAAGCGTCATTGCCTTTTCCTTCGTCGCCTAGCGCCTATCGAATCAACACTGTACCGAACAGCGCGCCTGGATCAAGTTCCTTCGACGCGGACAACGAATCGCATGGGCTGTGTCTCTTCGCTTTTGCGCAACTTCGAAAGAGTGCCCATGCGAGTGCCTTCGGTCAAATGACGGAGATCTTCAGGCTGTCCGCCAGCTGTAGTACCTTGCTCCGGAGCGGATCGACCGCCAGTGAGTCATCGCCGAGAACGTGGAGGCCTGGTGATGACAGCCTCTGCCCGAAAAGCATGACGCACCGGCCGGCGTCATTCCGGCGGGAACCGTACGCGATCCCCTCCGCCGTGGGGCATTGATCGTGCGCGGCCTGCGACCACTGGCGGGTCTGCGGATACCTGGCCGGGATGCTGTCGATCAGATCGGCTCGCGCAAGCTCCAGGGCAGGCAGATACGGCGTATGGAAACTGACGCACTGGATCGGGTCAGGCAGAAGCACCTTCGCGATCCGATAGTGCGTCAATCGGTTCAAATCGAACACTCCGGGCGGATTGAGCGTCAGATCGTGGAAAAGCGACTCCATGATGGCGCATTCGAACGAACTCGCCGCGTACCACGTGTGGACCGGCGAGCCGTCCGGGAGATTGATCGGCGCGAACCGCGTATTGCCCCAGCCTTCGGAGAACGTGGTCGACGCAGTGCCGTAAGGGTGGGTGCAATACGCGTGATACCAAGCGGGCACATCCTCCCGGGAAATGGACAGGACGGTGAATGGCTCCGCCCCGCCGGGTACGTGCAGGCCGGTCATCAGGCGACGTACTCCCCGTGAAGATGATGGGCGGCTTCAACGACGTCATCACGACGGTCGAGTGCGTCCCGCGGCGCAACCGGTTCAGCCTCGTGTGCGCCACGCCCGGCTATCCATCCGTTCGGGAAATGGAACCACGCGGCGATCTTCCACGCATCCTCTACTGGCCCAAGCGCCTCGAGGATGTCTTTGATCACGGGCAGTGGCTGGCTCATCGCGTCGAACTGATAGCCCGCGAAGTATTCCTTGCCATTGAACGTCACGCCAAAGACACGCCCTCGCCGCTTCCAGTCACTCGCGGGTTGAGCCTTGTTGGCGGGCGGCGTCGCCTGCAGCACATTGATCTGTTCTGCTGTAAGCCAGTCTCCCCGCCCGAAAACGTCACGCATGGTCTTCTGGCGCCGGATACGCTCCTCGATCAACGGTGCCGCCGGCGCCGACAGGCCCGAGAAAGCCTGAGCAATTTCATCCGCGCGCTGGAAAAGCCCTGTTTCCCATTGAGGTGTGGCCAGAATGACAACCAGCAACTCTTCGATCCCCTTTTGCAACGAGGAAGCAACGACCGGGTCGGTGCCGCGCGGGAGCGGCAGGCTCAACACTACGTCCGCGTTTGAGTCCTCATGGACTTGAATCATGACGCCCTCCCAAAATTTGCGACTCTGCCAACATTATAGTTGTTGTCGTCAAATTCGCAAGCTTCGAGAGATTGGGTACGACAGGGCGAAGTCGCAATATAGGGGCATATCGGCAAAAATGCTACACCTGCTACGGACTACGGGGGAACATCAACGTTTGGGCGTGAAACCGCTGTAAGGAAATGTTCACTATTGCAGTCAACGTCACCGGAAATGAAAAAATCGGCGGGGACTCGGGAGACGAACAAGATTGGCCGTTATGCTCTGCAGCGCATGAGCCCTTCTAGGCACAGTTCCCGGTTAAACCCAACTCAACGGCCAACGACCGAGGACGGTGGGTCGCCGGCGGGCACTGTAGATAATCAGAGCTGCAGGAGGACGGCGAGCACGCTATCGGAAGACTTGAACCGGAACGAAGCGGATTCAGCCGGTGTCATTTTCTCGAGCGCCCGCTCCTTGGTTGCCAGATCGCACTGATCCCGCCTTGTCCGGTTTCATTTCGGCAGTCCCATATGGGAGTAACCGGCTCGCAAGAGCGTCGAATTGATTGACCGCGTCCGCAACATTTCCGATACGTCGTTTTGGCCTTTTCCGACGATCCGGCGCCAAACCTCCCATGCTCTGGGAGCCCCCGTCGCGCGAAAGCGGACAAAGGCGGGTAGACGCTCGTGGCGAACATCGTCGGCGAGCGTGCTCTTGTTCAACGCTTCAGCAAGCGAGTGCGAATTTCGGCGTCCCATTTGGCTTCGCCAGGACTCAAAGGTCTACTCATGTTTCGAGTACCTGAATGCTCGACGTGGCGAAATTACGTGCCTCAATTTGGCCCCCGCTTGCGAGCACTGGGTACTTGCCCCCGTGAAAGAACTCATCTGCTAGATGGCCCTATGCGAGTGCTTAGCTGGGGAACCTCATCAGGACCGTACGGAGCCTTTTCGTAAGCGCTGGGTCGCGGATGCATTCGACCGGCGTGAGATCGTCCAATGCGGGCACTTTCTCGTGAATCCACCCGTCGTAGCCTGGACCGACAACTTCGTAGATCACGGTCGCCAGTTCAACGTCACCGTTGAGTGATTGCGCGAGATCCAGCACTTCCTGCTTGGATTTTGATTTACCGAACACGTTGACAAACCGCTGCCAACTCGCGTCACCGGGATAATACTTTTCAAGCTCGTGCATATCACCATCCTGCAAACGATATCAAATTGGCTCCGGCCGGGTTTCGAGCTGATGGCGCCAAAATTCCATCATACCCTTCCCGAATTGCCATATCACCCAGCTCGTGCGTCTTGGTGTATGTATCCCCGGTGATGTCCTCGAGCTTTACACCCAGTTGATCGCGTACCTTCGGGTCGGTGAGATCCAGCACGTTATTGAGTGTGACGTCCTTGGTAACGAGTTCGCGAGTTTTCAGGTCGACCTTATAGTGTTGGACTTCGCTCAACGCTGTGGCCTGTGAATCAGCCCCATAGACACCGCCAACGCCCTCCTTTGTATAGCGGTGGCCCGATGCAATATTCCCATCGTGCGTGGTCCATGTGGTACCAATCCGGTCTGGGCGTTCGTAGCGGTACGCCCGCATCGAGATTTTCTTGCCCTTCGGCAAACATGGCTGCAGACCAAGAGGGTCGACCAGTTGCTGCGGATCGCGAACGTAGCCTTGCGTTCGAGGGCCTCCTTCGAGACCGAGAGGGTCGATGCTTAGATACTGTCCCGAATCCGGATCATAGTAGCGATTCAGATTGTAGTTGAGCCCGGTCTCGTCGTCCGCCCACTGTCCGGGAAAGCGCAGCGTTGTATCGATTGCTGATGCGCCGTCGTTTGCAGCGCGCCGCGCCGGCAGCAGCTTCCCCCACAACGAATACGCGGCTTTCCACACCGGCTTGCCGTGTTCGCCGAACACTGCCTTCGGCAGACCGACCTGATCGGTCAGGATCGGGTAGAGGCCGTCGTCGGTCTCCTGCGCGAGCGGCGAGAAACTTCCCGGCTCGATATGCCACGTCACGACCTGGCCTGTCGTACCGTCGCGCCGCTCGATCCACCGCTCGGCCAGCGTCTGACCGTCCCACAGGAACCTCACCATTTCGCGGCCACCGACCTGCTGCTTCGCGACCCGGCGGTTGAAGGCATCGTAGCGGTACAGCCAGACGCCGCGTTCGGGTGTTACGACCTTCACGAGCCGGTTGAGGCCATCCCATGTGTATTGCCACGTCTTCGGCCGGAACCCCGGCTGTTCGACCGTCTTCTCGATCGTGCGGCCGCGGGCGTCGTACCGATAGCGCGCATAGCCGATCCGTTCAGGCAGACCGCCTCGGTGGTAATGGTGAGCATCTACGGGAGCCTGCTGCCCGTGCGCGGCAATGTTCATTGCCGCGTCGTAACGGAAATGCTCGGCCGACTGCAGCAGGCTCTCGGCCGAGACGATCTGACCGCGTGTGTCACGCCGGTACGTAAACGTATCGACGTCGGTGTCGACGCGGTCCAGTTGTCCGGCGGCGTCGTAGTGATAGACCTGTCGAGTCAGTTGCTCGAGCGCACGCGCTGGGTTGTCTTGCAAGGCATCAAATGCCGCAGCAGGGCCCGCGATCTGCCGACGGATACGACCGAGCGCATCGTATTGCTGCTGCGTAACGAACTCCGCCGCTTGGCGACCGATTTCGCGCCCTATGCCGTCGCGCTGGATCGTCAGCCGGCCCACCTGCGTTAGTGTACCGAGCGCATCGTATGCGTAGGCTGTCTCCCGTCGCGGCGTCATCCGAAGACGCCGCTGCCCATCAGCATCGTAGACGTGCCGCAGCAGTTCGCCGTGCTGATCCTCGCCGATCAGATGGCCGTTCCTGTCGTAAGCAAACCGCGTCAGATGCGCGTGCTCACCTTGCACCTCGGCCGATTCCAGTCGTCCACCCGCGTCGTAGCGGTACGCAAGCTTCACGTCTCCGGCATCGACCTCGGCGAGCCGATCGAAACCATCGTACGTGTAACGCCACTGTCCACCATCCGGCAGCGTTTTTGCGAGCAAGCGACCGGCAGCGTCCCTCTCGTATTGGGTCGTGCGGCCGCCCCAGTCGATCTCGGCCGCGAGCCGCCCGGCCGCATCGTAGCGGTACGTGTATGCCTCGCCCAGTGCATTGACGACCTTCGTTAGCCGGGTCGCGTGGTCGTACTCGAAACGCGTGGCATGGCCGGCGGCGTCGATCGACGCCGTCAGCAGATCGAACGGGCCATAGGTTCGCTGAGTCGTACGCCCGATCGGATCGGTCCACTCGACGGGCAGGCCCTCACTGTTGTACCGCGCCCGTGACACGGAGCCATCCGGGCGCGTGATCGCGCTCACCAGGCCGCGTGGATTGTCGGGGCCGTCGGCATAGTCGAAGTAAGTGATATGCCCGTCAGGCGAAGTTTCCTCGAGTATCCGACCCAACACGTCAACCTCGCGCCGAAAGCGCGCACCAGTCGGCAATGCGAAGTCGGTGAGCCGCAACCGGTCGTCGTAGTCGAGGCGGGTTTCGCGATCGCCGGCAACGATGCGCAGCAGTTCGCCGTTCGGGCCGTAGCGGTAGGTCGTCTTGGTGCCATCCGGCTCTGTGCGCGCGATCAACCGGCGCAGGTGATCGTATTCGAGCTTGATCCGGCCGCCGTTCGGCAAACCCGCCGCGGTGAGCAGCTGCGCGTCATCGTATTCGAAGCCGATCGTGCGCCCCGAGCTGTCTGTGACCGAAATCAGTTGGCCCCGATCATCGTAGTGGTAGTCCGTCCGTCGGCCGAGCGGATCGATCCGTGCCGTCAAGCGGCCGAGTTCCCATTCCGAGTGGAGGCAATGGCCGAGCGGGTCGGTTTCGGCCGTGACGAGCCCTTCGTCGTTGTAGTCGTAAACCCATTCACCGTCGACATCGATCACGCGCGTGCGGCCGGCCTCGTAGACAAACCGGCCCGTGTGATAACCCTGACGGGTGCCCGTCTCGATGACACGCCCGGCGGTGTCGTACCGATATCGGACTTCGGTCTGGTCCGTATCCCGCCATTGGGTCATCCAGCCGTGCGCATCGTACGCGTAATGGAACTGGCCGAACTGGAAGCTTGCCACGTGGGTCAGCATGCCGTTCTGGTAGCCGTAATTCACGAGCGTTCGAATCTGACCGTCCGCATCGTGAAGAACGATCCGTTCCGGCCGACGGTCACGCCCGTGATAGGCAACTTCCAGCCGATAGCCATCGCTATGGGTCAGGCGACTCAAACGCCCCGTGAGATCATAGAAGAAGGCGACCGCATTGCCGTCGAGGTCCTCGAGCCTCTCGAGGCGAGACGAACGACCTTCGACAAGAGGCGAAAAAAGCCGCAGTTGCCGGGTGTCGCGATCGAGGATGCGCGGCTCGAGACGGCTGCCGATCAGCCGGTAGCGCGGTTCGCGCAGGTTGATGCCGTCGAGCGCCATGTCCGGCGCATCGAAGCCGATCACTAGGCCCGCACCATCGTGGAATCGCGCGAAGCGGCCGCCGTCGAACGTCAGGTGCTGCGACCAGTTGTCCGACCAGCGATGACCGAGCAGCCCGTGATCGTCCGATTGCGTCCGATAGCGACGCTTTAATTCCAGCGGTAGCACACCGGGGATCACAATGTCGGTGCGGACCTCCAGAACCTCGCCAGATACGGGATCGACCGGGTCCTTGCACCCCGGTCGGTTCTCGTCCTTGATGCCTTTCTGTTCAGCAGATCGGGTGGACTCAGACCGGAATTTTCCGCGCAAGCCCTTGCCGGCCAATTTGCCAATTCCGCCGCCCACGATCCCGCCAATCAAACCCGCGAGGAATTCCTGCGTCGCGGACAACTCCGGGTTCTTCGGGCCGTAGTTTCCGGTCGTCTTGTCGATCCAGATGCTGTTGCGCCCCGAATTGACTTTACCGCTACAGTGCGTCTCGTGGCCGATCCGCACCAGCGGCAGACCGTTGACGAACACCGTTTTGCTGCCGTCGACGAGCGGCTGCGGCGCACCCGAATGGTGCTCGCACGTCACCAGGTCCGTGACGCGGGCAACCTTCTTGCGCTCAAAGTACACGTTGCCCGAGCCCGTGACGATCTCGCCACAGTTACTGCCCATGCTCTGGCTGGCCGACGCAAGTGCGCCCCCCAGAGTCAGGCCGCCCGCCATGCACGCCCCGACGATCAGCGCCCCGGCGACTCCACCTGTCGCCACGGTCGCCGCCACCGCCACGCCAATCGCGACCCCCACGGCAATGCCGGCGAGGATCCCCATAAAACCCGACGAGTGCGCGATCCGATCGCCAATGCATGCGGGGTGCGGCTCGCCTCGGCCGATTGTGAGGCCCAGTGCGTCACCGACATGCGTGAACTCCCCGGCGAGCCACCCCGTAAAACCAACCTTGTCGAGTGCCCACGCTCCGCCGACCGCAATCGCCAGCGGCAGCATCATCGTACCCGCAGCGATCGCACCCGCGCCCAATGCCGCGCCGCCGGTTGCACCGCCCGCCAACGCCGTACCCGCGGCGCCCAACCCTGCGGCCGTCCCTTCAACGGCCGTCAGGCCTGCGTCGGCACCGAGCATCCCATAGTTGAGGGTCTCGTAAAACGGCTGCTCCGCCGCTTTGGCGGCTTCACCGTCCTCCAGCTTGGCGATCCGATCGAGACGTTCCTGTGCGCTGCCGCTCGGCTCGTTGTAATTCGGCGTGTCCGACATTGCGGCCTCAGATCGGATCGCGCAACTGAAGGCTCTGAATCACCGCCTTGATTTGTTCGCGCTGGGTGTCGCTCAACGTACCGGGCGTGGTGAAGGTCAACATCAGCACAACCTCGCCGTACTCCACCATCGTCAATCGCTGGTGGATCTGTGCTTGGTTGTTCGCCCACGTAAACTCGTGTACGTGGGCGGCGCGCCCGGATACGGTGGCATCTTCGTTTGCCACCTCGGCATAGTCTGGCACCTGCTTCGCCACCTTCCGGATCTCGCTTGTCACATATTCAGCGAACTTCATCCCCCATGGCAGCCGCTCGCGCGTGATCACGAAACTGACGCCTTCCGTGCCGCTTGCCGCCGACACGAATACGTTCATCGTCTTGTCTTGCCACTCCTCGGGCAGCGCCAGCGTGCCTTCCTGCATCTGGTACATGTTGGGTAATCCTGATGGGTTTTAGCCGTTCTTCGGGTTGATGTCGGTTCGGGATGCCTGAATATTGATGTTCCCGGCGTCGAGGTGGATCACCGAATCACCTTTGTAGATGTCAATCGAGTCCGCTGTCATGTGGATCTTCGTACCGCCATCGCCGCCGACCTTGATCCACAGCTCCTTGGCTTCGAGCGTATGCACGCCCTGCGGCGTTTTATGCGACGTGTCACCTTGCGTCACGACGTCCGACAGATTGCCGACCGCGACTGTCGTCGTGTGGTTACCCTTCCCGACCTCGACGGTCCGATCGCCTTTGAGTACCTGAGTCCACTGCGCGTCTTCGACAACCGTATGCATGTCCTTCTGTGCATGCATATAGAGCATCTGCGCGCCGTTCACGTCGCTCATCAAGAGTTCGTTGGAACCCTCACCCTTGTGCGTCTGGCTCTTGATCCCCATCGTCTGGCCGGCCGCACCGTGATACGGATTGCCCTGCTCGCCGTTGAACACGCGGCCGACGATCACCGGGTTATCCGGATCTCCCTGGTTGAACGCAACGAGCACTTCCTGCTTGATCCGCGGAATCGCGGCCGCGCCCCAGCCGTCGCCCGCCCACGGTTGCGACACACGCACCCACATCGAATCGGAGCCATCCTTCTTGCCGCGCCGGTCCCACGGGAAGTGCACCTTCACCGCGCTGCCGTTGGTGTAGATTTCCTCGCCCTTCGGCCCCACGACGATCGCCGATTGCGTGCCGTGAATCACCGGCTTCGGCGTGCCGCGCGTCGCGCGATACGGAATCTTCTTCGGCAACAACGCGAAGCTGTTGCGGTACGGCAGTTTTGCGCTGTGCTGCGTGTAGTCGTTCACCGCCTCGTGACGCACTTGCAGGATCACGTATTCCTGATTGTTTGCGAGCACCGGGTGATTCGCGACGGTAACAGCGCCGGCCGTCGTCATGCGCCACGCGTAGCCGCCGCCGGTATAGCGATGGGCCTGCGCCTCCTCGGCCTCCATCGCGAAACGGGCGTAGCGGTTGCCGTCGTCGCCGTGGTCGTACAGCGACTGGTGCTCGAACCGCTCGGTCGCGTCGAGCCGCGCGTGCTTGAGGTTTTGCGGCCCGGCTTCCACCAGCATCAGCGGCGACGACGGGTTCTGGTGGTTGAAGTCGCGGAACGTGACCTTGCCGACGCCAAAGCGCCGACCTTCGTGCAACTGGTCGATACCGCTGTCCTCACTCGCCTCGGTAGCAGCGAACGGCACCGAGGCCGGCCCGTCGATCGGGCGGAACAGCAGGTTCGTGTCGCCGATCACCAGGATGTGCTTGTCCTTCTCGTAGCGGTGCGTCCAGACCAGCCCCTCCTGCTCCATCAACCGTGCACAGAAGTTGTAGTAGCTCTCCTGGTACATCACGACGTACTCGAGCGGCTTCTGGCTCGTCCGGATGTCGAACGCGAAATCGGAAAACCCGTGTTCCTGGAAGATCTCGGTGAGGATGTCCTGCGCGGTCTTGTTCTGGAAAATCCGGCAGTCGGTCGAGCGGGTCAGGAACCAGAACCACGGCACCGCCGTCAGGTGGTATTGCGTGACGTTCCCGGGGTTGCCGGCCCGGTCGAACGACGCAACGTAGCCGTCGAAGTAGCGGTCGTTGTCGCCGGAGCCCGATGCGACGACGCGCTCGAGCGTCGACAGGCGCGCCTGCTGGTCGAGCTTGATCTTGACCTGCTGGCCGATCAGGTCCTCGGGGCGAAGGTCGTGGCGGTGCGACAGCAAGTCGAGGTGGATTTCCGGCAACCGGTTCACGTACTCGTCGACGACGGCCGCACTGACCAGCAGCACGTCCGGTCCGAGCGGCGTGTCGAGCGACACGTAGCGATTGAGCTGGGTCAGGCGCGCGGGGTTGGCGGCGCCGTTGATCGCTTCGGCGACTGCGCCGGGCGTCTTGTCCATCAGCGAGAAGCCGGTCTGTGCGAGCTGCATCGCACGCTGGAGCGTGTCGACGTGACCGGCCAGGCCCGCGAGCGGCCCGAGGCTGCCGGCGACACTCGACGCAACCGGGCCGGCGAGGCCGCCGAGCGCGCTCAGCGAGCCGAACGCACTACCGCCCAATCCAGTGGGAATACCCCCATTCGGAGCGAAACTCATTCTTGTTCCTTCTTGTGATCTCAGGTTCCAGGGGCCGGCTGGCCGGCCCGAAGCCCCGATAATGTAGGACAAAACCCGATCGCGTGAAAGATATAGGCAAACGTTTTCGTTCGGGCCCTGAAAACCGAAAAGCACGGCCGGCGGCCGTGCGCCGGTCGGCACGGGAAAACACACAATCTTCACGAGGCATGTGACAGTCCCGTCCGGGGCGCAGCATCGCGCCGATGTGAGTGGGCACCAACGCGTCTAGCCGCCTGCAGGCCCTAAGCCGCGCCGCGCGCGGCCGATCGTCGTGCTACCCGATCAGCGCGGCGTTAACGCCACGTTCGGTGGCCACCAGGACCTCCACGCACAACAGAGGTGCGCTCGCGCGCTGCAATGGATCGGCATACCAACGTGCGTCAGCCTCGGCTCAACCTACACCGGGACCAAACTAGCCAATCACGTCGCCAAGAAGCGCCCGCACTGGAACGGCGTGTGCGACCTCACTGCGATGCCGCGCGGTGCGCTGGCGACCCTGATGAGGGAAGTCGACGTCGGCGACGTATGGGGTGAGGGGCCGCACTTAGCGCCGCGGCTGCGCGAACTGGGTATCGCGTCGGCACTCGACCTCGCACGCGCCGACCCCGAGGCGATCGCTGGGGAGTTTTCCGTGGTCCTTGCCCGGACTGTTCGCGAGCTGCGCGGCACGCCCTGGATCGACCTGGGCGCGGACACTGCGCCGCGCAAGCAGATCATGACGTCGCGCTCGCTCGGCCGCGTCGTGCTCGAGCAATCCGAACTCGCCGAGGCGATTGCAGAATTTGCTGAGCGCGCTGCGCACCGTCTGCGCGCGCAGCGCTCGCGGGTGGGCGCACTGCAGGTCTTCATTCGCAACAGCCCGTTTCGGGAGCGGGAAGCGCCTTTCTCCGCGTCGACCTCGATCCGGCTGACACCGGCAACCCAAGACACCCGGCAGATCGTCGAAGCCGCACGATACCCGCTACGCGGGATTTTCAGGCAAGGGGTGCGTTACGCGAAAGCGGGCGTGATGCTATTCGACCTCAGTTCGGTTGATGTCGAGCAACTGGAACTGTTTGGGGCCGACGAGACGACAATGACGGGCAATGGCCGAGATCCGCAAGCGCTGATGCAGACTGTCGACGCATTGAACGCGCGCTTTGGTCGCGGCACCGTGAAGTTAGCCTGCGCCGGACTCGCGCAGGAGTGGCGGCACCGACCGGAGCGGCTAACACCAGCCTACACGACCGATTGGAACCAACTGCCAATCGTACGTGCTTAGGCTGCCCGACTCGGGACAGGCGATGACGCCGGCGGTACGACGAATCAAAAAAAAGCGTCGCACTTTCCAGGGCGACGCTTCAAAAGTGTTCTAGCCAATCCGAGGGCCGTGCTAGAACCTGAGAGGACTTCAGTATGACATAACTGCTTCTCATCGGGAAGCCGTTTTTCCAAGCTACGCAACACATCAATGCCAATGGCTTTCAGCCGGACGATTGCTGCTACAACGACAAACGTGCAGAAATACATGCGGATCGGCGCCTTTCGCGTTCTGCCTCGATCGAATTCGCGCTGTCTCAGCGACATTCCACACATAGCCCGCCGATTTGATCGCGGGGGCGATTAACAGCAGGCAAAGCAGCGCCGCGATCGACAGCAGGGGCGACGAAATCATCGACTTTCCCCTGCATTGGCGACCTCAAACTCAGGCAAGCGACATTGGCCGAGTACGGGCGGGCGTGGCCGAACGTACTCGCCGTTCCGTCGAAAGCCACGATGGCCGCTCGCCGGATCATCCACCGGCCATTTACCATGAACCATGAAATACAGTCGCATGAGGTAGTCATCTTGAGTCGCAAGATGACCCGCGTGCCACCAATGCTCATCGAAAAACGACGATTGGGAAAGCGTTTCGACCACTTCCCTATGCTCATCCAAACGCTTGCCGACGCTGCGAGCAAAATTCAGTTGTGCGGTCAGGTCTTTGTGCCGAACCAGCCCTAACCGTCTGAGAATCGAATCGAAATTCATCGTCTCGCTCCGTCAGAGAACTCGGAGATTCGAGAGCATGACGTCACGCGTGTTCTGTGTCGGATGGTCCGCTCTGACCCCGCCTTCGTCTGGGGCTTCCCCGGGTTCGGCGAATGCGGCCAGACAGACCATCAGTTCCTTCGAGACGCCGAGGCCGATACCCATTGAGGCCACGTCTTCCAGCAAGAGGGGGCCGTTCATCAGTACCTTCGCCAAACCCCGCACGCTTTCCACGAGCGCGCGGTCCTTATCTGTCCATCTGTCAGGCGGGAGATTGCGGAGGTCCAGGAATTCTTTCAGCCTTTGCGGCATGGGGCGCCGGCCGACGCGAGTCGCATACCCCGACATCACGGAATCCGTGATGGTGGTCCCCACGAGCATGTTCCAAAGGTGTTCCGGTTGCATTCGAGCTCCTGTCAGTTATCCGATATGGGCGTGTCGCTGTTCTCGGCAGCGACAGGAACCCTTGGCCAAAATTCTATTGACGCCGCTTCCGCGCAGGAATCCGGAATGAGCGCCTATTTGGGCCTCTTTATGACGTACGCGCGGTCAGCTCGAATGTTCCCCGACACGAACTTGCGAAATTTCGCAAACTGGACGCACCAATAAAAGACCCGCCGGTGCTCCTTTCGGAGCAGACGGCGGGCGGACTTCATGTTGATGGATTACATGGTGGGCGAAGACGAATTGTCCTGCATGTGCCTAGGGTTCTCGAACGGAATGGCGAAGTGCGCCGCCAGTTCCGCGATCGATTGTGACGCGCACTTCACAGGAACGTCCGTGTGCTTCACTTCGGCTCGAAAGAAAAACTCGTCATCGGTAACCACCAGCATGTCGCACTCGGAACGGACGGAATTCTCGTCGCCCGCATCCAGTGCGTCTTCAGGATCAGTCTCCGGATCGTACTGAAGATACTGAGCACGACAGTCGTGCTTCTCGACCGTGTACAGATCGTTGGCTCTGACCACCGAGGACAGCTTGACGATATCCTGGGCCGACTCCTCACTCACCTCGAAGATTGCGACCCGAGGCTGGTTATCCAGATCGCCGCCGCCCGTTACTTCGACGCGGTAGGCCTTTGGCGAACGCGCGGGTGTGGCCACCGTAACTTCCGGCCGTTTCCCCGTTGCCTGTCCTGCTACGGGATGGTTCTGGTAGGCCGACCATGCTTCATCGCTCGTCTCGGGACGATATCCCAGGTTCTTCCATGCCAGTACGCCACGGACATAGCCGTGTGCATAGGCGCGATCGTGATGACCCTCCATGTCCCTGACCGCCGCACGTTCCGCTTCGGCCGTGCCATCGTGAAAGCCCCAGTTGAATCGCACGCGCTCCGGGAAGGAGCCATTTCGCTGCCAGTTCCTTTTCATGATCGTCAAAACGTCGCTGGGCGTGCCGCGTTCCAGCGCCTCTTCGACCATCTTCAGGAATGCCACCTTGTCCCGCTCTGGGCCCACGTGGGCAGTTGCTGCCGGATCCGGCTTCCCGGACCACGAGTTCTTTTCGCCTTCCGAGTTGTAGAGAACCACCTCGTAAGCGTCGTCGTAATCTGGACGGCCGCGGAGCGCTACGTGACCAATCGCAACTCCATCGACCTTCGCGATTTCCGTAGTGAAACCGTCGGACGCCCAGACGATTTCCGGCAATTTCACTTGATTCATGTTGCTTCTCCAAAGTTGATTGCGAGAAGCGCTCCCCACGATCGGGGAGCGCCCCCGCGAGGGTTTGAAAAGGGACTTGAGGCCCGTTCCCCCTCGAGGGGGAAACGGATATCGAGTTGACTACTTGCGCTCGAGCATGCCAATCGCGGCTGAGATGGCCTCGGCCGATTCATGGCGTTTGCCGAGCTCGTTGAAGCGGAGGGCGTTGCGCAGCATCTGCAACGGATCCGAGGTCAAAGCTTGAGGCGTCGGATCCGGTTGCGAAACCGCCTGAACGTCGCAATCGACGGAGTCGACCGCGCTGGACAAGTCAGTGCCGTTGTACTCCTTCAGCATCGCGGAAACGACGTTCCAAGCGGAGATTGCGCGAGGGTTCCCGCTCTTCCGCACTGCTTCTCCCGAGAATTCGAAACCCCAGGCCTTCAGCAGGACGCGCGCCATCCGTTCCGCACCTTCCACGACTTCCAGATCGGTCATCCCGATGGAATCCTCCGGCGAACTACCAAGTTCCCGCGATTCCCCGCCCGGAGCCCAGTGTGGCAGCGAACCGATCGGCGACAGGCCCCAGACCTCCGGGTCATCGCTAACCTCGTTCACTTCCAGCACAGACTCAGCCAGATGAGCCTTTTCTGCAGCGGACAAATCCACCCACTTCAGTCCGTCGAAAGCCTGCGCAGCCACGAGCTTGTCGTTTGCCACGTCGACTACGATACGGCATTGCGTCTCCGCACGGCCGGGCCCGAACAGGTGATTCCAGTTGCCTTCGAAGAGCTCTGCTTCCGGCATTCTCCGTTGTTCCATTGTAAGCGATCGGATAACGACGCCACCCTTGCCGCAGATCACTAGACTTGACATGCGATGGCACCGTGTAATATGGGCGAATGTCTTATTTGCCGTCCGGCCACGTACATCGATAGGGGATACACATAATGCAGGACATCTTTGAACCCCGGCGCGAACCAGCGCGCAGCATCTACCACGCATTCCAAGCCGAGGCGACCAAACGCAAAGGGCGCAGCATCGACGAGTGGCTAGCAGCGGAGCGAGACGCCGTATTTCGCGAAGCGACGCATCAAGCGCAAAGTCTCGGTCTGCGCGCTCCAACGATGGATGAAGTTGTTAGCGGAGAACGCTATGCCGCCGGGTCGGTGGACTATGGCGCGAAGTGGGCATACTGCGTTGTAGAGGCGATGCATAAGCCCGCTTGAACGACGTGTGGCAAGAGCGCGGATCAGCGGAGTCGAGCGGCAGCTTCCACGGAAGCAGCGCGTCGTAGGCGTCAGCAGTTTTCGCCAGAGGCAACCTCTGGAACAGCCAGGCGAGATAGCGATATGGCTCGATTCCATTGGCCTTGCACGTTTCGACGAGGGAGTACAGGTTGGCGCTGGCCTGCGCGCCGGCAACCGTATCGGAGAACATCCAGCCCTTGCGGCCGACGACGAACGGCCGGATCGCGTTCTCGCATAGATTGTTCGAGATTGGCCAGTTGCCGTTCTCGACGTAGCGAACCAGCTTGTGCCACTGTCCGTTCATGTACTGCAATGCCTTGCCGAGCAAACTCGACGGCACGACGCCCGGCAGATGCTCGACCAGCATGCGCTCGATGAGGGAGAGCACGCGGGCGCTGTACCGGGCGCGCAGTCGCTGCCGGCTTTCATACTTCCACTTCGCGCTGCGCGCCTCGGCCGCAAACAGCTTGCCGATCAGCACGACGAAGCGCGTGGCTAGCAGATCGGGCGAGCGAGCAGCCTTCGGTACCGAGTCCTCGGCCTTGATGAAGCCGCGGCGCACGTGTGCCCAGCATCCGAGATGCACGAGCTGGTGATCGTGGGCGATGCCGTTGTAGAGCTCGTACCCGTCCGTCATCAGCACAGTGCCGGGCTGCACGCCGGCATAGAGCTTCTGCGCATGTTGGGCGCCGCGCCCCGGCGAGTACGAGAACATTCGTACAGGCGGCCCTGAGCCGTTGATCTGCGCCCATAGATAACTCTTCGCCTGCGGCCTTCGTCCCGGCTCTTTCAGCACCTGGAACGTTGTCTCGTCGCCGTAGATCAGGTCCGATTCAAGCAGCGCGTCGCGCATCAGGTTGATCACCGGCTGTGTGGCCAAGCCTACCCGCACTACGCTGGCGGCCAGCGTATTCGACGAGATGTCGCCGCCGAAGCGACGCAGCAGCGTGGCCTGGCGATACAGGGGCATGCCGTACTGGTACTTGCCGGTGATGATCCAGGCCAGTGCGGATTCCGTGAGCAGCCCGCGCGGAATGATGCGCGCCGGCGCCGGCGTGACCTTGATACCGAGATCGCAGCATGGGCAAGCGTATTTGACCCGCTGATGCTGAACGACGCGCACTTGCTCGGGAATCACGTCAAGCTGTTCGCTCGTTTCCACGCCGATCTCGACGAGGGCATGGCCGTCGTGTGCGCAGAACCGTTCAGACTCGGGTAGCTCGTGCCGCACGACCTCGCGCGGCAGGTTCGGATCGAGTGGTTTGCGCCCGCGCTTGCTTCTCGTGTGGGCGGCGACCGACGTGCCGGGTACGTCCTCGCGCGCAGGCGCGTCGGTAGTCGTCGCCAGAGCCTCGGCTTCGTTGAACAGACCGAGCTGGTCGGCATGGCGCGCTTCGCTCGATGCGCCGAACAGTTCGTGCTTGTAGGCCCGCAGTTTCTCCTCGGCCAGATCGCGTTGAGCCGTCACGAGCCGAAGCTCACCGCGCAGCGCGTCGCGTTCTGCAAGCAGTGCTTTGTATTCCTCAACACTAGGTATGACGGGACTGGTCGGCATGACCGATTAGACTATGCCGCCCTCGTGATGTTCAGCTCATCCGCGCGTAATATCGCTGAGGATGCTTCTGGATCACGGCCAGGTCGATTCCGTCGAGTAGCCAGTGCAACTGCTCGGCGGTGAGCGTGATCGTGTCGCTTCCGATCGGCCAGATGAAGCGATCGGCTTCGAGTCGCTTGAGCAGCAACCAGAAGCCGTTGCCGCCCCAGCCGAGAATCTTGATACGATCGCGACGGCGGTTGCCGAAGACGAACAGCGCCGAGGTCAGCGGGTTCAGGCGCATCGCCTGTTCGACCAGGATCGACAGCCCGTTGATGCCCATGCGGAAGTCGACTGGATCGCGATGCAGGTAGACCTTCAATCCTTCGTCGAACCGGAACACGGCAACCTCCCCAGCATCTGGACGATCGTGGCCAGTTCGTCGAGGCTCGCCTTCCCAAGATCGAATTCGACGCCGTTGGGGAGACGCACATGCAACGCGATCGCCATCAGCGACTCAGGTGATCGCTGCGGTGATGGCTGCTGTGGCGCCGGCATTACCGGCACAAATGCAGACGTCGACTCGGGTGAGGGATAACGGGACGTTGGCCCTGGAAGATCAATGGGTACGCCGTCGGCCACAACCTCATCGGCCGATGGCTGTGCAAGTTGCCGTTGTTGATGGCCCGCGATCCATTTACGCAACTGGTTCGGATTGACGTCGTGATCCATTGCCGTACGAGCAATCGACACGCCGGGCCGCAGGCACAGCTCGACCAGCTCCTGCCGTGCTGCTTCATCAAATTCGCGGCGACCGTCTCGCTTGCGGCCCACTACCAGTCTGTTTCGAAGATTCGGTTGCTCTGTCATTAAGGTCTGAGTGCAGGTGTCCACGCGGACACCTAGCTTCTGACCTCCTGACCCTCATGGGAAGGGCGTCATTTATTGACCGCTTACGTTCCATTTACTTCTCCACCGTGTGTGTGAGAAGCGCCCCGGCAGCGGGGAGCACTTCCCCGCAAGGGTTATAGAAAGAGGACTTTCAGGACACTGACTTCCCTTTCCATGCACGCCCAGCAAGGGCGCACAACAAAGGAAGAAGGCCTTGCGGCCCCATCCTGCGACTGAAGCCAGGAGACGTCACTCCGCTACGCGGAGGCCGTTACCAAAGCTGACCAACCTGACCGACGCACCGAGGCGTGGCTGATGCAAGCAATCCGCCGAGGCACTGTACAACTCGCCATCGCTGGCGCGCACGCTGACTTCGACGAGATCCTGCGCCGATGCAGCCTGAACGACACGGTTCCCTTGCGGGATCGGTGTCGGAACGAGACGGACACGCACAACAGTGCCGGTAACACCAAGCATCTCCTGCTGATCAGCCTGCTGCGCAAAGGCGTTTCCGCCAGCGAGCATGCTTGCGGCAGCGAACGAAATGGCGACGATCGGGGAGATTGCGAATTTCAACATGGTTTGCTCCTGAATGAAAAATAGGGGCAAACCGATCCCTTTGGGGAACGGAGCCCCAGAGGGAAAGACAAGATGCCGGCAGGCGGCAACACGAAGCACGGACGAGGAATCGACCGAGCAGGCTGGGAAACGGACCAGCTACCGATGGAAAGCGGTTCGAGTATAGCACTTACTTCCTGATAGGAAGATAGGAATGCAGCGCTCCCCCGATCAGGACGTGCTTTCTGTTGCGATCTGACACTCACGAGTTCGCGTGCTTTGGAAACCTCGTCAACCCTCAGCGGGTGCCGCGCGGCGACGGCGATCAGTTTCTCGAGCTCCCGCGAGTGGGCTACTGCAGCCGATCTGGCGAAAGGCGGTACTTCGATGCCCGCCGGTGAGTGCCGCGCCGTGTCGCGCACCAAGCCTTAAGCAAGCGCGACTGACGGCCCTGTACCTGGCCCGTATCCAGCCGCATCAAGCGGCCGATCTCTGTCCGATTCCAGATATGAAACCAGAACCGATCAATCCATTTGTGATTCTCGAAGTCGGCGCCCTTGCGATCGTGATTGGCATATTTTTAAGAATTTTCATTTTCCAATTCGCGGTTAGCATCAAAGGGTCGATTTAACGAGTAAGCTCGCGACACCAGGGCGGCCCCTTTGATCGATTGCGTTCGGCAATGGAATCGAGAATTGAACTACCAACTGCCGCAGGCCGCTATGTGTTCGAGGGGCGCGTCACCATAATCCAGGGAGCCTCTGGCAATCAATAGGCCCTCCACCTCACGAAACTGGATCTCGGTGGAGGCCTCCTCGCTCATCGGCAGGAATTTTCCTGGGCCATGATCCGTGCCATGCAGGAAATGGTCTCCCTGCTTTGCCTCGCAGTGCTCACAGTGATTCATCCAGTAGCGTCCGCCTGCTGCTTCGCTCGTATCAGGCCGGTATGCCGGGCAGATGATTTGTAGTTGCTGCATTGCCGATCCGTTGACACGTGTGAGATACGCAGAGGTTACTGCGTATGGCAATGCCTCCCACATGCTCCAGACGTTCAGGCGACCGTCCCGGGTTGCCTCCGGCATGGACGCCGCCCAATCCAGATCGTCCGGCGTACTGTACAGCCAGCCCGCCGGTGCGCAAACGCATACTGCGTACACGTGCGTGTCCCGATAACATTTCCAACAGGGTACACATGTTCTAGCCACCGACCATCGCGGCGCGACAATCGTCGGAACGTACGGCCGCAGCATTTCGTAAAGACTGCCCCTCGTCATAAACCAGCCTTTTTGTCCCGAGGTATCGAACCATTGCGCACGTCCCCTTTCCGCATCGAGCTCATGCTTTGTTGGTAATAGCAGCGGTACACGCTCAACGGCGGCAAGTCCTCCACCGTCGCTGTATCCACTAACGGCCATCCGGCCCATGAGCCCCGAGCTACCAATCGTGTTGAATACCGTGTTCATGGTTGCACTTCGTAAGAAAGCCCACTCCCAGGGAGAGCGGGCGAAGGCATTGTTGTAGCGAGAAGGAAGATTCAAACGGGCGTTCCTGCCATGGCGTCGGTTCGAAGAGCAACTCGGGCGAATAGTTCGTTCGCATGCTGAAGTGCCTCTGCGGAATTCTCCACACCTTCCAGATCTTCGGTCACATGCACGACTTGGCCGGTTGTGCCGGCCACGTACCAACAACGCTGAAGAGGCTTCTGCTTCTTGCTGAGCATAGCGGCGAAGCTTTGCGCTCCAACAAGGCTGCCGGGTATAAATCGGCCGTTCACCACGATGATGCCCTCGCGCTTGTTAGCCGTGATCGTCGGATCGTCCATCGAGCCGCAGCCGTAATCGAACTCAATGACATAACCGCATAAATCGCAACGACTCGTGTGGACAACATGTCCGAAGAAGTCCTCGTAAGCGACAATGCACGATGTTCGCCCACAATGCGCGCAGTGGCAGTTTTCCTCGATTTCAACAGAGGTCGACATCTCATCTCCTTGAAGCGCGCCCGACTGGGCGCATAAAAGCAATTCGACCAAGGAACGTCCACGCACCTCGGCAAGGCGGAAAAGCCTTTCCGGAAATCCGTGCGGAACCAAAAAACGCCCCCTGAACGTCCCGTAAAGGGACGCGCGGCGGGGGCGTTAAACATTGATGGATCACATGCTCGATGACGGAGCGCTGATATCCGACTGCTTGATGCCTTCGAGGGCAGAGATCTCATCCTGCACGACGTCACACAGATCATTGATACTGTCAGGACTTTTGCAGGCACCGACCAATTCATCAAACAACCCCGAGTCCGTCGACACTGTGAACGCCGCCTGCAATGCATACAGCGCGCCAGTCTGTTCGGAACTGAGCGAGTGTTTCGAAGGCTGGAATTCCAGCGTTGGCCGATCATGCCGTCGCACACGCACTTGCAATTCCGTTACGGCCTGGCTTGCCCGTTCCAACGATTTATCGATTCCGGTCGATTCGTAGCTCGCGTGAACCAGGATTTCTCGCAAAATTTTACCTGGGTCAGAAGCCGCCTTACCGTCGGCTATCATTGCGCGAGCAATGGCATCACCAAACGGCTCCGCCACCTCGTAAGCGAATACGCCAGGATGCTCGCCATTCACATCAAACCAATCGCCAATCAAATCGACGAACAATGCATGACCGATCACTTCATCAATAAATCCGGTCTCACCGCCGAACGGATCCAGATCAACCATCGAATTGCTCGCTCGACTTTCTCGAAGCACGTCGCGTGCACCGATAGCGAGGTAAGCAACAGTCAACGCAACCGGATCGGTAAGCGCTGAATCTACCCCGCTAGCCTTCGCTTCCGTGATTTCCTTGTTGCTAACGTGTGGCATTTTCCTGCTCCTGAATGTAACGCGAAGCAGGTACCCGTGCGGGTATAACTGCCCCGCTAGGGTTGAGATCCGCCCGAGGGCAGATTGATGAGATTGCGACAGTGCCGCTAGGCTGGTTGATGGTCCAGCTCGAGCGTCCTCACTCCGCTACGCGGAGGCCGTCGCCATAGCTGACCAGCCTGACCGACGCACCAAGGCGCGGTTGATGCAAGCGATCCGCAGTAGCGCCGTACAACTCGCCGTCGCTGGCGCGCACGCTGACTTCGACGAGTTCCTGCGCAGACGCAGCCTGAACGACATGGCTCCCTTGCGGGACCGGCGCCGGAACGAGACGGACACGCACGACAGTGCCGGTCGCACCAAGCTTCGCCTGCTGGTCGGCCTGCTGCGCGAAGGCGTTTCCGCCAGCGAGCATGCTTGCGACAGCGAACGAAATGGCGACGACCGGGGAGATTGCGAATTTCAACATGGTTTGCTCCTGAATGAAAAATAGGGGCAAACCGATCCCTTTGGGGAACGGAGCCCCAGAGGGAAAGACAAGATGCCGGCAGGCGGCAACACGAAGCACGGACGAGGAATCGACCGAGCAGGCTGG